>JAFZPL010000194.1 GCA_017550355.1 Oscillospiraceae bacterium
AGATCTTGTTCAGCCGCACAACGGGAATCGTGCCGGATTCGATGAGCGCGTGCAGGAGTCTGCCCGCACCGACCGACGGCAGCTGATCCTCGTCGCCGACGAGAATGAGCCGGCATGTCAGGGAGATGCCGCGCAGCAGCGATTCAAAGAGCGCCGTGTCCACCATCGAAAATTCGTCGATGATGAGCACATCGGCTTTCAGCGGATCCAGCTCGTCATGCTGGAATGTGAACTGTTCGTCGTCCTCCGGCACAGCGCCGAGCAGACGGTGGATCGTGCTGGCGGGATATCCGGTCAGCTCGGTCATGCGCTTGGCGGCGCGTCCGGTCGGTGCGGCAAGAAGGATCTTGGATTTTGCGCGTTCGCAGAGATGGATCACGCCCTTGATCGTTGTTGTCTTGCCGGTGCCGGGGCCGCCGGTCATGATCATGATGCCGCGCGAAAACGCGGTCGTGATCGCCTGCCGCTGGAGTGCCTCATATTCAATGCCGTTCTCCTCTTCATCCTGTGAGATTGCGGCGTCACAGTTGAAATCCTCCGCGGGAGAGAACCGCAGCTTTGCGGCGATCCTGCTTGCGATATAATCCTCTGCGCGGTAAAATTCCGGCAGATAAACGTATGTCAGGAAATCGGATGCGTCGTATGTGAAAAGCTCCTGATCGGAGACAGCCTGTTCATATGCCTTGCGCACCTCGAAATACGGCGCACCGAGCTGTTCGGAGACTGCGTTGAGCAGCGCAGCCGATTCCATGCAGGTGCTGCCGTCCGCCGCCGCATTGTTCAGCAGATTCCGCATGCCCTCCACGAGCCGGTGCGGAAAGCTGCCGGGCAGACCGAGCTGCTGTGCGAGATGATCCGCAAGCCGGAAGTTCATCCCGATCTTTTTCTCGCACAGGATAAAGGGATCCTGCGCAATATTCTCCCACGCCGCCGTTTTCCACTGTGCATATGCCTTCTGCGCATAGCGCGGCGGGATCTCATACTGTCTGAATTTCTCGGTCAGCTCGCGCAGCGCGAAGATCTCGCTGACGGCGGCGCTGATCTCCTCAAAGTCCTTCTCGGAGATGCCCTCGACCGCATTGAGCTTTTCAGGCGAATGCATCAGCACATCGAACGTGAATTCCCCGAATTCATCCACAATGCGCCCGACCATCGCCTTGGTCAGTCCCCTGACCTTGCAGCCGGTGAGGAACTTCTTGATATTTGCATTGGAGGAGGGCATCACGCGGACGCAATTCTCGGCTCTCACCTGCTTGCCGAAATGGTTTTCGAGATCCCAGCTGCCGGTGATCTCCACGTCCTCTCCCTCATGTACTGCGCCGAGCTGTCCGGCGACCTTGATCGTGTCCTCGCCTGTTTTGAGCTCGAACACGGTATACCCGTTATCCTTGACGGGGCAGATGATCCTGCCGACCGTTCCCTTGAATACTTCGTTATTCAGCGGCATGGCGCATCCTTTCTGTCAGAGCTGCGTAAAAAAAGCCTACCCCTCTATTATACCGCTTTTTCCGCCGGATTGCAACTGTTTTTTACAGAAAATTCGCGCCTGCTGTTTTTCTCTCCCGATCTGCGCCGCACGCCGCCTCCGATGCCGTCCGCAGCATCACTTCCGAAAAATTTCAAAAACCTATTGACAGATGATCCGATTTGTGATATAATATGAGGTTAATACGAATGAAAGGAGTGACAACATGCTGTTTACTGTCACATATCAGGGCAATCATACACAGGATCTTGGCTTTCTGCTGCACAAGCACCCCGAACGGGCGCAGCAGTTCTCGCTGAGCTACGGCAAAGCTTATGTTTTCTATCCGGAGGTCAGCGATGAACGCACCACCGCCGCGCTGCTGCTGGATATTGATCCGATCGACCTCGCACGCGGCAAGGTCGGCAGTACGGAGGGCGGGCTCTTCGATTACGTCAACGACCGCCCCTATGCGGCAACATCCTTCATGAGCAACGCGATCGTCCGCATCTTCGGCACGGCAATGTCCGGCAGATGCGAACAGCGGCAGGCGCTCGCCGATACCCCGCTGAATCTCACGGCAACGCTTTCCTCCCTCCGCGACGGCCGCGACACCGCGCTTGCAAAGGAGCTCTTTGAACCGCTCGGTCTGACTGTATCCGCGGAGCGTTCTCTGCTCGATGAGCGCTTTCCGGAATGGGGCGAATCGCCGTACATCACGCTGAAAATCAGCGGTACGGTGCGCCTCTGCGACCTGCTCAATTATGTCTACGTGCTGATCCCCGTGTTCGATCTGCAAAAGCACTACTACACCTCCGAGGATGAGATCCGGAAGCTGCTGGATCACGGCGAGGGCTGGCTCGCGGATCATCCGTCCCGCGAGAAGATCGCAAAGCGGTATTTCTCCGTGAAAAAGAGCTATGCGCGCCGTGCGATCGACATTCTCATGCAGCAGGATCCCGAAGAAGAGGAGACCGAACAGACCGCCGAACAGGAAGCCGCCGAGGAACAGGCACAGCGCACGCCGCTGAACACGCAGCGCATGAACGCGGTGCGCGACGCCGTCCTGAAAAGCGGCGCCTCCACGGTCATTGATCTGGGCTGCGGCGAATGCCGGCTGACCTCTCTGCTGCTCAATGAACCGCAGATCAAGGCAGTGACAGCATGCGATGTCTCCGTGCGCGAACTCGAAAAAGCCGCGCAGAAGCTGCATATCGACCGGATGCCTGCCTTCCGCAAAAACAAGCTGACGCTGATGCAGGCATCGCTCACTTACGTTGACAAGCGGTTCTCCGGCTTCGACTGCGCCTGCGTGATCGAAGTGATCGAGCACATCGAGCCGATGCGGATCCCGTCGTTTGAGCGCGTCGTCTTTGAATTTGCGGCGCCGCGGACGGTCATCCTCACCACGCCGAACCGCGAATACAACGCAAACTACGAACATATGCAGGAGAATGCGCTCCGCCACGGCGACCACCGCTTTGAGTGGACACGCGCCGAATTTGAAGCGTGGACAGCGCATATCTGCGAGCAATTCGGCTACACCTGCGAGATCGGCGGCATCGGCGAATACGATGCGGAACGCGGGTATCCGACACAGATGGGGGTGTTCACGAAACATGGATAAATACAGGATCGAGATTCCGGAATTCTGTCTGGTCGCACTGATCGGCGGAACATCTTCCGGAAAAACCAGCTTTGCACATCGCTTTTTCAAGCCGACAGAGGTGCTCTCCTCCGACTTTTTCCGCGGTATGATCTGTGATGATGAATCCAGCCAGACCGTTTCCGGCGATGCGTTCGATCTGCTCTATTATGCGGCGAACAAACGCCTTGACCATATGAAGCTGACCGTGATCGACGCGACCAATATCCAGAAGGAAGCGCGGAAACAGGTGCTGGATCTTGCGAAGGAGCAGAATGTCCACGCAGCGGCGATCGTGCTGAATCTGCCGGAGGAGGTCATGCAGGAGCGCAACAAGGCACGTCCGGAGCGCAGCTTTCCGGCGCGAGTGATCCGCCAGCATGCAAGAGATGTACAGCGCTGCATCCGCGGACTGAAGCGCGAAGGCTTCCGCTTTGTGTATGTGATCAACTCGCTCGAACAGCTCAAAAACACCGAGATCGTGCGCACAAGACTCTGGAACGACAAGCGCGATCTGCACGGTCCCTTTGATATCATCGGCGATGTCCACGGCTGCTGCACGGAACTCGAACAGCTTCTCTGCCGGCTCGGCTATGTGCGCACCGATGCGGGCTATGCACATCCGGACGGACGCACAGCCGCATTTTTGGGCGATTTCTGCGACCGCGGCGAGCGCAGCACCGATGTGCTGCGGCTGGTCATGGATATGGTAAAAGCCGGCAGTGCGATCGCCGTGCCGGGTAACCATGATGTGAAGCTGCTGAAATATCTGCGCGGCAAGAGCGTTTCCATGACGCACGGCTTTGACAAGACCGCGGCGGAAATCGACGCATGCGGTGAGGCATTCAAGGCGGAGACCGAAGCGTTTCTCGACGGGCTCATCAGCCACTATGTGCTCGACGACGGCAATCTGGTCATTGCGCACGCGGGACTCAAGCAAGAATACATCGGGCGCGGCTCGGCGGCAGTGCGCGAATTCTGCCTGTACGGCGAAGTGACCGGCGAAACCGACAGCTACGGTCTGCCGGTGCGCCTCAACTGGGCTGCGGATTACCGCGGGCGCGGCACCGTCGTCTACGGGCATGTGGCATGCAAAGAGGTGAAAGTCCAGAACGGCACCGTCTGCATTGACACGGGCTGTGTGTTCGGCGGAAAGCTCACCGCTTACCGCTATCCGGAGCGCGAGATCGTCAGCGTGGACGCGGCAAAGCAGTATTACGAGCCGGTCAAGCCGCTGGAGGAGGAAGAAAATCAGGCGCTCGGCGATCTCCTGACCGTCGGCGATTTCAACCGCAAGCTGCATATCGAAACCAAGCTGCTGCCCTCCATCGACATCCACGAAAACAACACTGCTGCGGCGCTCGAAATCATGTCCCGGTTCGCGGCGGATCCGCACTGGCTGATCTATCTCCCGCCGACGATGTCCCCCTGCGAGACCTCCCCGCTGGACGGATATCTCGAACATCCGCTGGAGGCGTTCGCCTATTACCGCAAAAACGGCATCCGCAATGTCGTCTGCGAGAAGAAACACATGGGCTCGCGTGCGGTGATCGTGCTCTGCAAGTCTCCCGAAACGGCGCTGAAACGCTTCGGCATCACGGACGGCACACGCGGCATCATCTACACGCGCACGGGCAGACAGTTCTTCACCGACAGCGAAACGGAATCGGCGCTGCTCGACCGCCTCGACAGACAGCTCACGGAGCGCGGTTTCTGGGACGATTTTGAGACGGACTGGGTGTGCCTCGACACGGAGCTGATGCCGTGGTCGGAGAAGGCGCAGACGCTCATCCGCGCACAGTATGCACCGACCGGAAATGCCGGCATCCACAGTCTCACGGATGCGGTCGCGGCGCTCGAACAGGCGTCAAAGCGGCGGAACCTCGCATTCGATGTGGACGCGATCACCTCCGGACAGAATGTGGATCCGAAGGAACTGCTCGTCCGCTACCGTGCCAAACAGGACGATATGGCGCGGTATATCAATGCGTACCGCGAATACTGCTGGACGGTGAAAAGCATCGACGATTTCCGCATTGCGCCGTTCCATGTGCTCGCTGCGGAGGGCAAGGTCTTTGCGAAGGAACAGCATGTCTGGCACATGGAAACCATCCGCAAATACATCACCGGCGCAGATCCGGTGTTCATGGAGACGCCCTATCTCTGCGTGGATACCGAGGACGAAAAAAGCGTCGAAAACGGCGTGAACTGGTGGATCTCGCTGACGGGATCCGGCGGCGAGGGCATGGTCGTCAAGCCGGAGGTCTACACTGCATACAATCAGGGCAGACTGCTCCAGCCGGCTGTGAAATGCCGCGGCAGAGAATATCTCCGCATCATCTACGGCGCGGAATATCTCGAACCGGAGCACCTGATCCGCCTGAAAAAGCGCTCGCTGAATCACAAACGGACACTCGCGCTGAAGGAATTCTCGCTCGGCATTGAATCGCTGACGCGGTTTGCGGAGCATGCGCCGCTGTACCGTGTGCATGAATGCGCATTCGGCGTGCTGGCACTGGAATCCGAGCCGGTCGATCCGAGACTGTGAAATTTCAGTCAGGAATCGCGTTTCCGGTATTCTCAAATGAAAGCTCCCGATGCACGGCGGCGGTTTGTTCGTGGACTGCTGTTGTGTGTCGGGTCTTTTTTCATTCCGATCATCAGATGCAACTCACCGGCGGCATGAAGTACGTTTCGGCGCGGACATGTCCCAGAGCCCAAACGATGCGAGACCATCGAACGCGCTTTGTCGTGCAGCTTCGAGCCACAGTAATCGCTCTGAAATTTCGGATTTTTGCAATACCTCCCTATTTTAATTATAGCACATATTTCACATTCCGTCAATAGTGAAACATAATGTTTCATCAGATTTTCACAATTCTGTGATTTAGATTTCACACGACGGAAATTTCAGAGGATACAAATATACACGCCCCGGAGTGCTTTCCGGAGCGTGTATTGTTTCGCTTATTCGACTGTAACAGACTTTGCAAGATTGCGGGGCTTATCGGCATCGAATCCCTTGCCGATGGAGACATAGTAGCTCAGCAGCTGCAGCGGGATCACCGAGAGAGAGCCGGCAAACAGCGGATCAATTTTCGGGATATAGCAGGTGAATTCTGCCGTATCTTCGAGGAAGTAATTGCCCGCAGTGGTCACTGCCATCAGCTTTGCGCCGCGGCTCTTGACCTCAGCCATGTTGCTGACGGTCTTTTCGATGAGTGTATCCTGCGTGGCAATGCTGATGACCAGAGTGCCGTTCTCGATCAGGCTGATCGGGCCGTGCTTCAGCTCACCGGCGGCGTATGCCTCGGAGTGGATGTAGCTGATCTCCTTGAGCTTCAGCGAGCCCTCCAGACCGATCGCATAGTCGATGCCTCTGCCGATGAAAAACGCATCGCCGATGTTGATGAGCTTTGCGGAGTACCACTGCAGGCGCTCCTTGTCCTCCAGAATGCGCTCGACCTTGTCCGGAATCGTGTAGATTTCTTCCAACAGTGCCTGATATCTGCATTCCTCAATTTCATTACGTGCCTTTGCAAACTGCAGCGAAAGCAGGTAGCCCGCCACAAGCTGTGTGCTGTATGCCTTGGTCGTCGCAACGGCGATCTCCGGGCCTGCCTGCGTATAGAACACGTTGTCTGCCTCTCTTGCGATGGAGGAGCCGACCACATTGACGATGCCAAGCGTCTTAATACCCTGATTCTTTGCAGAGCGCAGTGCCTCTAACGTATCAGCGGTCTCGCCGGACTGGCTGATGACGATGACTATGCTCTTCTTGTTGAGCGTCATTTTGCGGTAACGGAACTCGGATGCGAGCTCCACGCGCACCTGCAGCGAGGTGAGGCTTTCCATCACATATTGCAGATCCACGCCGACATGATATGCAGAACCGCACGCAACAATATACACCTGCTCGATCTGCTGCATTTCCTCATCCGTCAGATTGATTGTATCGAAAGAAATCTTTCCGTCTTTTACCACAGAATCAATCGTCTCACGAATGACATTCGGCTGTTCATAGATTTCCTTGAGCATGAAGTGCTCAAAATTGCCCTTGTCGGCAGATTTCGCATCCCACTTGATCTCGGTCAGCGGCTTCTGGATCTCCTCGCTGTCGATGGTGAAGAAGGTCGCCTTGCCCTGCTCGAGCTTTGCGATCTCCATGTTGCCGATGTAGTAGACATTGCGGGTGTATTTGAGGATTGCCGGCACATCGGATGCGACAAAGGTATCTTCGCCGGACACGCCGATGATCATCGGGCTGTCCTTGCGGGCGCAGTAGATCTCGCCGGGATAATCCTTGAACATGACGCAGAGCGCATACGAACCGCGGATGCGCACCATCGAACGGGCAATCGCTTCAATCGGCAGCGGTGCATATTTCTTGTAGTAATAGTCGATCAGCTTGACAGCGACTTCCGTGTCGGTCTGCGTATGGAAAACGTAGCCGTGCTTCATGAGCTTCTCGCGAAGTTCCTGATAGTTTTCGATGATGCCGTTATGCACTGCGATCACATTGCCGTCGTCGGAGGAATGCGGGTGTGCATTGAGCGCGGAGGGCTCGCCGTGGGTTGCCCAGCGGGTGTGGCCGATGCCGCAGCAGCCCTTGACTGCCTTGCCGTTGTCGGTCATCTCCTGGAGATTTTTCAGCTTGCCTTTTTCCTTGATGATCTCGGTCTCGCTCTCGCCGTCGCGCACTGCGATGCCGGCGGAGTCATAGCCGCGGTATTCCAGCTTGGACAGACCGTCCAGCAGAACGGGTGCTGCCTGTTTTGTGCCTGTAAATCCTACAATTCCGCACATAATAATGATACTCCTTTTTCAGATCGTATATTTTCCTGTTGAAATGATGGAACGGTGTACGAATAGAATTACCCATCATACCCTACTATTATATGATATTTCTGCGTTTTTGTCAAGTCCGGATGCCGATTCCGACAAAAACGCACCGCAGAGCATGTGTTCTGCGGTGCGCGTATGATTCGGATTACTTGTTGAGGTTTGCTTCGATCTTGTCGAGCACAGCGTAGAGCTCTGCCGGGATCTTGCCGCCCTTTGCCTTGATGTCTTCGTCGTAGTAACGGCGCATCTCCTTGATCTCTGCCTTCCAGAGCTCCGGATCCACCTTGAGCAGTTCCTTCATCTGTGCAGCATCGACCTCGCCCTCCAGGCCTGCGATGTTGATATCCTCAGGCTTCGGCAGGTAGCCGATTGCGGTCTCCTGTGCATCGACAGTGCCTTCGCAGCGCTTGACGATCCAGTCGAGGACTCTCATGTTGTCGCCGAAGCCCGGCCACATGAAGTGACCTTCAGCGTCCTTCTTGAACCAGTTGACATTGAAGATCTTCGGAGCCTTGTCGCCGAGGATCTTGCCCATCTCGAGCCAGTGTGCCCAGTAATCGCCGACATTGTAGCCGATGAAGGGCTTCATAGCCATCGGATCGTGACGAAGCACGCCGACTGCACCCGTTGCTGCTGCGGTGGTCTCGGAGGAGACAGCGGAGCCCATGTAGGTGCCGTGCGTCCAGTCGAAGGACTGATAGACCAGCGGAGTGGTGGAAGCACGTCTGCCGCCGAAGATGATCGCGGAGATCGGAACACCCTGCGGGTTGTTGAATTCCGGAGAGATGCACGGGCAGTTCTCAGCCGGTGCGGTGAAGCGGGAGTTCGGATGTGCGAGCGTCAGGTGCTTGCCGTTTGCGTCAAGCTGTTCGCAGTACTCCGGACCGTTGACCTTTGCGCCCTTCCACTCGGTTGCATCGACCGGGATCTCCTTGGTCAGGGATTCCCACCACGGCGTGTTGTCGGAGTTGTCGATTGCGACGTTGGTGAAGATCGCGTTCTTCTTGGTGGAAGCCAGTGCGTTGTAGTTGGACTTCTCGTTGGTTCCCGGTGCAACACCGAAGAAGCCGTTCTCCGGGTTGATCGCGTAGAGTCTGCCGTCCGGACCGGGCTTCAGCCATGCG
>JAFZPL010000195.1 GCA_017550355.1 Oscillospiraceae bacterium
CTCCTGTATATGCATCGCCGCGCCAGATCCGCAATGTGCTTCAGGAAACGGAGGGCTCTCATCTGATCGCGGCGCATCTGGGCGGCTGGCAGCAGTGGGAGGATGTATTGAAATATCTCGCGGGGACGCCGATAATGCTCGATACGGCATATATCCGCGAATTTATTGAACCGCAGCTTGCAAAGGAGATCATCCGGGCGCACGGCGCGGACAAGATTGTGTTCGGCTCGGATTCGCCATGGGAGGATCCCGCGGAGACACTCGCGTTTCTGCGGTCGCTCGATCTGACAGCGGAGGAGCTGGAACAGATCACGCACGAAAACGCAGAACGGCTTCTGGGGGATGCATGGACATGAAAACGATTACGATCGCGGGGGTGACGGTTCCCCGCTATGCAGCGCTCGCACCGATGGCGTCCGTCGCGGATACGGCATACCGCACGCTCTGCAAGGAGCACGGCGCGGTGATGGTGACGGGAGAACTGGTCTCCGCAAAGGGCCTCTGCTACGGCAGCAAGGGCAGCGCGGAGCTTTGTCAGATCACGCCGGCTGAGCGTCCCATGGCACTGCAGCTGTTCGGCAGCGAGCCGGAATTTATCGCGGAGGCGGTCGGACGGCTGCTCGATTTTCAGCCGGATCTCATCGACCTCAATATGGGATGCCCCGTGCCGAAGGTGGTCAATCAGGGTGCGGGCTCGGCACTGATGCGGACGCCGGAGCTTGCGGAGGAGATCGTGAAAGCGGCAGTGAAGGCGGCAGACGGCAAGGTGCAGATCACGGTGAAGATGCGCACAGGTTGGGACGAGACCTCGGTCAATGCAGTGGATTTCGCAAAGCGGATGGAGGCAGCGGGCGCAGCGGCAATCTGTGTTCACGGCAGAACGCGGATGCAGTTTTACAGCGGTGAAGCGGACTGGAAGCCGATCGCGGATGTGAAAGCGGCGGTTTCTGTGCCGGTCATCGGAAACGGCGATATCCGGACGGGCGCGGACGCTGTACGGATGTACGATGAAACGGGCTGCGATCTGGTGATGATCGGGCGCGGCACATACGGAAATCCGTGGATTTTTGAGGAAGTGCGGGCGGCGATCGACGGCACGCCCTATACCGCGCCGGATATCCGCACGCGCCTGACCGAAATGCTCCGGCATATCCGGATGATCCTGGACAACAGCGAAAAATCGGAGCGTCTGGCGATGCGGGAGGCGCGGAAGCATGCGCTCTGGTATCTCCGGAACAGACCGGGCGCGGCGGCATTCCGGGCGCGGTCGGCAACGCTCAATACCTATGCGGAAGCGGAAGCGATGGTCGAAGAATACCTTGCACGGAATGAGAAATGAGGCGGCACGATGCTCACGGCGGATGTTATTTACACAGAGAAGCATTTTCTCTGTTATGCAAAGGCACAGCGGCAACCGACTGATTTGATCTGGAATATCGTACTTGTAGTGTGTACAGTTTACTCCGTTTACGGGCTGATTCGCGGGACAAAGTATCCGATTCTGGATGTACTGATCATTTTATGTGCGCTGTACGCTGTGATACAGAGAATCCGAGCCCGGTTCATTCTTCCGAAACAGTGTGCGAAAAAACAGGCACAGCTTGTTCACGGCGCAATGCATTTTTTATTTGCGGAGGAAGGCGTTGCTGTGCGTGTGAATCAGGCAGACGATCTTTACCGCTGGGAAGAACTGCGGCGGGTGGTGTATGTCGATCACTGCTTTTGCATTCTGCTGAAAAATCAAGGCGCGTTCATGATTATGGAGGATGAATTGCAGGACGGTACGGCAGAAGAACTGACTGCATTTCTGAGACAAACACTCGGAAAGCGGTTTGTGTGCAAATAAAGGAGGGCAAACAATGTCAGCGGAGCATATTCTGAATCTGTACGCGGAACGGACAGAGGAGATCATTGAACGGTTCCGGCAGATGTTCCCGTCCTGTGAGCATAAGGTATACGATGACGGGATTCATTGGCTTTCCGCTGAACGAATTGTCGCCTTTCTGCATCCCAAATCGCAGAGGGAGATCGACTGGTTTGCGGAGGATTACGGTGTCCGCGTCAATCAGGCGCTCTCGTTCCGGTATTATTCGGACGCGGATGTCAATTCTGCCGCGGATATCCTGTCCGTTATCAGAACATGGGTGCGGGATACGGATTCCGACCTGCTGTTCCGTCCGAACGGCGACGAGCCGATTCTGATCCGGCGGGGCGGCATTCTGAACACGACAGAAGCGTTTGACCGGCAGTTCGGTGCGGGCGCGGCAGAGAGGCTGCGGGCGGAAAACCGCATTGTCACGGAAAATCTGACGATGAAAGCAATCATGGAACGCTGTGAACAGCGGTTCGGCGAAGATTTCAACTGGTGGATGCTCCCGCCGGACATGCAGGCGGGAACGTTTGTGACGGAACTGAAAAAGGAACTGGGCGAGGACGATCCGTTCTTTGCAGATCCGGTCGAAGCGGTGTGGAAATGTGATGCGAACGATGACATGCTGTTCTGTTCGACGGACGGTGCCGGTCACGAGTGCTGGCGGATCTATCACCTGACATGGGCAGGCAGGCGCGAACGGGAGGGATTCCCGCTGCGCTGGGACTTTGAAAGCGGACAGGCCGCCGCGGAATACATTATTAATCAGTTTATCACGGAGAATACGGAATGAGGAGTGTGGAATGTATCGTTCAGGGATATGGTTCGACTTTCCGGCAGACGGTGAACTTTTGGTATCACTGAAGATCACCTCTTCTTTTGTGCCAGATGTGCAGTTCAAGATCACGAGGATGCGTGATGCTGCATACCGTGTTTACTGGCGAGCGGAAATCAGCCGGGAAACACTGGAAAAGGTGGTTGACGAGATGCACGACGAATACAGCAGAGCAGCGGTGGTTCGGTTATTAAAGGTGTATCCGGATTATTTTGCCAATACGGAACCAACAGTTTTGGTCAATTCCGTTCTGCTGGATCCGATACAGGCAACGCTTGTGGACGATCTGCTGCAAAACGGGCTTGCACAGGATGTCGGAAGACCGAGCGGTCTGGACGGTCACAGCTTTGAACTGACGCTGTACAGGCAGGAACCGGAGCAATTCCGCTGTTGGTGTTATCTTCCGGCAGAGTGGGAAAAGCTGAAACGGTTGATCAATATGCTGGTGAATGATATCGCAGAATTGGATTTTGTGCATTACGGCGCAAACTAAAAAAGGTTTGGAAAGGTTTTCCCCTCAGAAAAAAAGGCGGTGAATGATATGTCAAAAATACTGCTCTGTGAGGATGATACGGAGCTTGCGAAGAATCTCAGCATGTTTCTCCAGTCCGAGGGCTGGCAGGTGATACATGCGGAGGGGCAGACAGCGGCACTGCGGCTGATCGCTGCGGAACGCTTTGACCTTGCGCTGCTCGATATCTCCCTCCGTGACGGCAACGGCTTTTCGGTCTGCGCGGCGATCAAGGCGGGTGCCGATACGCCCGTGATCTTCCTGACCGCATCCGATGATGAAGCCTGCACGGTCGCGGGGTTCGATGTCGGCGCGGACGACTACATCAGCAAGCCGTTCCGTCCGCGGGAGCTGATCGCACGCATGAAAAATGTGCTGCGACGTCAGCAGAAATCGACGCCGATGCTCCAGTGCGGCAGCATTGTGATTGATCCCGCACGCGGCACGGTCACGAAAAACGGCACGGAGCTGTTCCTTTCCGCGCTCGAATACCGCCTGCTGCTTGTCCTGTTCACGAACAAGGAGCAATTGCTCACACGCGACCGGCTCGCGGAGGAGCTCTGGTCGATCTCCGGCGAATTTGTCTCGGACAACACACTCAATGTCTACATGAAGCGCCTGCGGGAGCGCATCGAGGATGATCCGAAGAATCCGGCGGTCATCAAGACTGTGCGCGGGCTTGGCTACAAGGCGGTGGAACCGTGAGGCGTATGCAAATCTGGGCGGCTGTCATCTGTACGGCAGGATGCGCATATTTCAGCATCTGGTCGGGGCTGATCGTGCTGGGGCTGTCGGTGTTCCTGATTGCGAGCGCGGAGATCAGACAGCGCCGCACCGAACAGCAGATTCATGCGCTCTGCGATGAGATCGACAAGGTGCTGCGTCATGATGAAGCGTTTTCGCTGGAGCGCTGCCGGGAGGGAATGCTGGGTGTCCTCACAGAGGAAATCAGCAAAATGACGATCCGGCTGCGCGAACAGAACGCGGCGCTCATAGAGGACAAGCAGTTTCTCAAGGAGTCGATGGAGGATATTTCGCATCAGCTGCGCACGCCGCTGACCTCTGCCGTGCTGGTGCTGGATATGCTGCGCAAGCCGAATCTCACGCGGATGCAGCAGATGGCGCATTTGCAGGAGCTCAATGCACTGACGACGCGGATGCAGTGGCAGATCGAGACGCTGCTGCGGATTTCCCGGATGGATGCGGGTGCAGTCATGTTCCGGCGGGAGGAGATCCCGTGCCGGAAGCTGTTCCGCGACGCGTTGGAGCCTTTGCAGATACCGATGGAGCTCAAGGAGATCACGCTGACCGAAGAAATCAGCGGCGAGCCCGTTTTCAGCGGCGATCTGCAATACTGCACGGAGGCGCTCGGCAATATCCTCAAAAACTGCATGGAGCACACGCCCCGCGGCGGCACGATCCGCATGGAGACGGAGGAAAACGGCATCTTCACGGCGATACGCATCACCGACAGCGGAAACGGCATTGCCGAGAAGGATCTTCCGCATATCTTCGAGCGCTTTTACCGCGGATCGGAGTTTTCCGGCAACGGCTACGGCATCGGGCTTGCGTTTGCGAAGAAGGTTGTCCGGGAGATGGACGGCACGATCAAGATCAGCAATGCATCCCCTCACGGCGCACAGTTCGAGATCCGCTTCTACAAATCGACGGTGTAATTTCTTTCGGAGCTAAGAGTTAGGAGCTAGGAGAGAGGAGCGGGTGAGGGAGGGAAAGCAATCTCATCGCTGCTATGAGAAAACCGCCTTGATTACTCAGGGCGGTTTATATTTAATTACTTAAAAATCAGTCCATATATCACCATTTTCATCTGTATAAACATGCTCAGCATTAAATTTGGCGATAGATTCCACTGCGAGAGAAGGTGCTTTCTCAGTTGGTTTGTATATGCCTTCTTTTTCGTCAAAGAAATACCATTCCTCATTTATCATAAAATATGGTAAATCCTTTTTTCAATAAACATTGAAGCCCCTCCTTTCAAGCCAAATAATCCAAATTGGTTTAAGCGGTTCAATGTGGTGCGAAACCTCCTGCCGTGTATTGTAGGCTTTCAGCTTCTCATAGCGCTCTTTTGTCTGTGCATACTCAGCTTTCAGCCGTTCTTTCCAGTCATCCATGTGATAAACTCCTTTCGTTTTCGGATATGAGAAAACCCGCTCATTTCTGGGCGGGTTCTTCTTTCGGTTCAAATCCGATTCCGTTGTTGCAGTTTATACAGTCATCTCTTGTGATGAACATAATCTTACTTTCCGGAATCTTTCCATCATATGCATCGCATTCCCATTTTGAAGGATCGTCATTAGGATTATGACAATGCACACATCTTTCACACTTGAAACGACCAATCAAAACTTCACACCACCCTCCGTTAGGAATTCGACTACCTTCAGGATTTCGGAATCTGTAGTAGCCATATTCAGTCTATAAATTGCAGAAACATCTGCATAGTACTCGAAGATGTCATTATCATTTCTATTCAACAGCTTACGCTTTTTCCATATTTTTACCGCTGTATCACTGCGCAGTAATGGATCCGGAATCCTAATATGTGCAGCTTCATGCTCAGCAATATACGCAACAGATTTTGCTTGTTTGGGGAAAAAGCCTTGACTGCTCCACTCTTTCATAGTGTCAAGCAACGCATCTTTAGAATTGAAAAAGCGGCTAGAAATATATAATGCATTCTGAGGCGCACTATATTGAGCAATACAGCAAGCATCTCCGTCAATTACTTCTGTCGCAATGATACTCGGAAAGTTCATCCCAGTATCTTTCTGAATCTTTTTCAACCGTTTCGCAAACGGTTCAAGCACATCAGCATTTTGTATTCCTTTCAAGTCTACACTCTGCTGACTAAGACCGAGTTCTTCAATCATAAATTGCTTGACAGCTTCAACAGCATTCAAATCTTGTTTTACCGCATATTTGCTGAAATCCGGCGGATTCAAAGTAGAAGCGGACATTTTCTTGTTTATTTTACCACTTTGAGGTAGTTTTGTCAAGCCATGTTCTGCCTGCAATTTCTCTGCCTGCTCCTTCGTGAACACAACCGGATCGCCGGCACCGGCACCAGGCTCCGGCGCTTCCCATGTTCGCTTGCTCCACACATCCTGCCGCTGCCGTCCGTTCTCGTAGGTCACGGTGCAGGAGCAGTTATCATGTCTGCGGTAAACGTCCTCCGGCTCTTCGCCGTAGCGGTATAAACGCCATTGCAACAAGCCTGTGCGCGTATTCAGTGACGGTTTTGCCTTTGTGCCGAAATCAAATTAAAAATATCCGCACCTATGAACTGCCGGATTTGCAGGAATCAAAAAGCGGGCAGGACGGAGCACGTTTCTTTGTGCTTCCGTCTTGCTTTTTTGCGCGAAGTGTGCTATAATATGCATAACCAATCATCTGAACGGAGGATTTCTTATGAAAATAATTGCCGGAATCTGCACTGCCGCCGCAATGCTCCTGACCGCGCTGCCGGTCTCCGCAGAATTCACCAGGCCCGTATTCAGCGGGACTGCCTTCATGACGCCGAATTATCCGCTGGAACATTCCGGCGATGCCACGCTCTATCTTTCCGTGCAGGAGGATATGGAGTTCACGATCGAGATCCTGCAGGATTCTCCGGAGCGCAAGGGACTGCTGCTTTACGGCATCAAAATGCCGCTGGAGAAAGGGGAGGCGGCTGCGTTCGGGCTGGAGGCGGGCGACTACACTGTCCGCCTGACCGTTCCGTCGACAAAGGATCAGTTCGTGCCGACGGTCATCGAGCGCAGCTTCAATGTGCTGAACATCGACTTCGCCGAGACCTACAAACAGTACGATATCTATTTCGATCTCAAGCTGAACCATGATGATACGGCGGAGAATACCCCGACGGCATCCGCCGATACCTTTATGCTGGACGACAGTCTGGTCTCCGACTACGATGTGACCTTCGTGCAGTATGACCGTATGCGCGGCGATTTCAACGGCAACGGCAAGCTGGACACGACCGATGCGCGCAAGGTGCTGGAGATCCACACGATGCGCATGACGCATCTCACGCCCGATACGCCGCCGACGCCCGGACAGATGGCTGCCTGCGATATCGACGGAAACGGTCTCCTGGACAGCAAGGATTGCAAGAAGATTCTCGACCACGCCGTCGCATCGTCGATCGGCATTGAGCTGGAATGGTGATCACGCGCTGTTTCCGCGCTGCTTTTCGTATTTCGCCTTTGTGGCAAGTCCGCCGCGAATATGGCGCTCCTGCTTATTTTTCTCGATGATGCTGCGGACCTGTGCGGCAAGACCGCTGTGCAGATCCGGCAGACGGACTGTGATGTCCTTGTGGACGGTCGACTTTGAAATGCCGAAAACCTTTGCGGCACTGCGAACGGTTGCGCCGTGCTCTGCGATGTACATGCCGAGCTGAACGGCGCGGTCGTCGAGTGCGCGTGTGCGCTGGTCTGCGGGCTGGAACGGATGCTTCATCTGCTTCACTCCTTGTGATTGTTTGCCGGGTGTTTCCAGTTCACAATATGCAGACGGAGCGAAAAATAACACCGCTTCTCCGTGATTTTCCGGAGAAGCGGTGTTTTGTTATGTTTTGGCGGGAATCAGTATGTATTGAGCTGCTTGCAGACCTGCCAGAGGATCGCCTGATATGCCGCGGGAGAGAGGTGGATGCCGTCGCCGCCGCTGAAGTTGGCCTTCAGGCAGTTCCACTGATTTTTCAGTTCCTTCGTGATATCCACATACTTCCAGCCGGGATAGTTCACGAGGAAGGACTGCATCGCTGCATTATATTTGTCGATCTTCGAGTTGGTGCTGAATTTGCTGTCGCCGGAGATCGGCGTGATCGAAGCGACATAGAGCTGTGCATTCGGCAATGCCTTCTGCACGGCAGTGAGCAGCGCCTGATAATTGGTGCAGTACTGCTTCTGCGTGGTCATGTTGATATCATTCATGCCCATCGAGAAAATCACGCGTTTGGGGTTCTGCGATTTGATCGCGGATACCACATCCGTTTCGTATTTTCCGACAGAGAACTTGAAATCGAAGATATTGCGCACGCCGACACTGCCCTTTGCGACAACATGATCCGAGGGCAGGATCTTGTAGACGCGCAGACCGCTGCAGATGCTGTCGCCGACAAACGCACAGCCGTCGAGGAATTTCTGGTCGGATGCGGAGAGCTGGTAGCCGTCCTGCTGTGCCGCTGTCTGTGCGGCCGTGGTCTGCCATGCGGCGGGCTCTGTGACAACCATGCCGGAAACGGTGGTCGTCGGGAGCGTGGTGGTGGTCGTTGTGGCGATCGGTGTCCACCAGGGCATCAGGGAAATTGAGGTCAGTTCCGTTGAAGATGCTGCCGCGGAAGCATCGGTTACCGCGCTTGTTGTTGTTTCTGCCGGAACAGATGCGGAAGAGGCAGAAACCGCAGTATCAGGGGCAGTTTCCGCAGTGGTTGCTGCCGTTGTGGATGTTGTGATCAGGGTTGTAGTCGCTGCTGCGCGTGTGGCGATCTCTGTGGAGATCTCTCTGGTGGGATCGATATGGGAATCCGTGCCGCTGTCTGTTCCGCAGCTGACTGCGAATAAGGCACACATGCAAAGGAGGGGCACAATTCTGCCTCGTGGAAACGTCATGTAGGTCACCGCTTTCTTTTTTGGGGGCTTGACCGCTTCCGGAACAGAGTGCGTAAAAATCCCGGCATGCGGGATGCCGAGACTGCGTTCTGAACCGCAAAGAGGTATATCATTTCTATTTTATCTTATTTTACCATGATTTTGAAAAAATGTCAACCCGTTCACGCGCAGATTTTGCGGAAATTTCAGTTTTTTTAAGGATTGTGTCGGATATCCGCGCGAAGAATCGTCCGGCCATTTGTGCGGGAATACAGAAAATGCAGGAAACACGCGGTTTCCTGCATTTTCTGATGATTCTGGATTACTTATCTTCTTCCGGCGTCTTTTCCTGGAGAACGACGTTGAATTTGAGATCCTGGGGAGTTCCGGAGACGGTTCTGGTGACGGTTACTTCGATCGTATCGCCTGCCTTGTATTTATCCTTCTCTGCATTGAGTTCATCATAGTTGGTGATGGTTTTGTCGTTGATCGCAATGATCACATCGCCGACTTTTATACCTGCGAGCGCTGAGGCACCGTCTTCGCTGAGCTCACGGATGAGCACGCCGACCGGAATGCCGTATGCCTGGGAGGCTTCCTCCGTGATGGTTTTGCATGCGGAGATGCCGAGCATAGGCTTGCCGCGCACATAGCCGTAACGGATGAGATCGTCCACGATGACCTTGGCATGGGAGATCGGGATTGCGAAGCACAGACCTTCGACGCTTGCGGAGCCGTAATAGTTGCTGGAGAGCTTTGCGGAGTTGATGCCGATGACCTGACCGTAGCTGTTGATCAGCGGACCGCCGGAATTGCCGGCGTTGATCGCTGCGTCGGTCTGGATGAGGTTCATGGTGTTTTCCTGAATGGTGACTTCACGGTCGAGCGCGGAGACGATACCGGTTGTGACGGAGCCGAAGAGGTCGAAGCCGAGCGGGTTGCCGATTGCAATGACCAGTTCACCGACTCTGAGGTCATCGCTGCTGCCGAATTCCGCAGCAACGAGCTTTTCGGTGCTGTCAACCTTGAGCACTGCGATATCCTCTGCGACATCGTAGCCGATCACGGTTGCTTTCAGCTGTGTATCGCCTTCATAATATTTGTCGCTCAGAATGATCTGCACTTCCTTTGCAAGACCGCCGCCGTTTTCGTTGTCGTAAATCACATGTGCGTTGGTGAGAATATAGCCGTCCTCGCTCATCACAATGCCGGTGCCTTTGCCGGTTGCCTTCTGCTCAGTGGGCTCGGACAGACCCCAACCCCACATGGATATGCTCTGCCGTTTGATGGTGAATGTGGACTGGACACCGACGGAGGAGGGCATCAGCTTGTCGACAATATCCGGAATGGACATTGCACCTTCACGCGCTGCAAGGTCGATCAGGGATTTCATTTCGTAGTTGGAGGATGCGGTCTTGTTGAGATTGTCCGCCTTTGTGCCGTCGGTGGAGGCAGCGGTGCTGGCAGCTGCAGTGGTCTGGAGATCGTTCTCTTCGACGACGACAGAGCTGTCTTTGCCGAAGATCCTGCGCAGGCTTTCATTCTGCATTGCAAACTGGTAGCAGGTGATGGATGCGTAGGAGAGAAACGCGATCGCTGCGAAGATGCCCAGCGCTTTCAGCCCCTTGTGCGATTTTTTTGGCGGCTGCTCATCACCGTAGCTGCTGCCGGAGGATTCGCTGTTTCTGGGGGAGTAGTAGCTGCCGGCGGAGGGAATCGGATCGTTTGCGTTGTTATTGTAGTTATCATGATAACCGTTTTCGTTAAACATAATAAACACCTCTCTTGAAAGTAATCGCAGATGTGTTTTTTGTATCTGCATCTGCACTTTGTTTCTGTCTATGCTTTTATTATACGCAACTATGTGAAAATCATATGATAACTATAAAAAAAGACCGTTAAATTGCAATGAGGATTCGACAGAAAACGTGCCGCCGAATAGGATGCGCCCGCAGGAACTGCGTTTTTTGTGCAGAATAGGGATTTTCGTGCGGTGATCGTTCGGATTATTCACAAAATTATAATTAGATATTGACAAAGCGATAATCACATGCTATAATAAAACAAAAAGGAGGGATCGCAATGTCGATTTTCAGCGAAAGAATTACTGACATCATGGCGAAAAAGCATCTGACACAAAAGCAGCTTGCCGAGATGGCAAACGTGACCGAATCTGCGATGAGCTACTATGTGAAGGGAGAGCGCATCCCCCGAGTTGATGTGCTGAGCAGACTGGCGGGCGCACTGGGCGTCACGGCGGATTACCTGATCGGCGCAGACGCACCCGATCCGGAGGACGAGAGCGTACAGCAGTATCTTAAGCGGAACCTTGCAAAGCTGAATCAGGAGCAGATCATCAAGGCCGCCAATATCCTGCGGACGGTGTTCGACGATGTGTTCGACGAAGGCAGCTATGAGGGACGGAAAACCGTCACGCCGTACGGCGGTCCGGGCATCACGCGGGACTTTTTCCCGAAGTTTTCGGAAGATATCGAGGAAATCACGGCGGAGGGCATCTTCTTCCGGGACGGCAGCAGGATCGGCTTCAAAGAATGCGTCGCAAACTGGCCGGGCGGCAACAACAAGACATGCGTTGCGGAACGGAACAGCGGCGGACATCCGCCCTATTTTCTGTTTTCCACGCCGGTCAAGCCGACCAAGCTCTTCTTCTGCGCGCCAAAGAAGAAGAGCTTCCGGGCGAAGCGCTCAAATGACGAATTTTACGACCTCATGTGTAAACTGAAGGAGTTCGGCTATACGACCTATGATCTGAGCTGAATTTGCCGGGATCCGTTGCATTTTTCATTAGAATATGTTATAATATAGGTATCCTACAAACAGGAGGAGCAAACAGCATGGGTTCGTCAAAATATATTGCAAACAACGACCTGAGTGCTGCGGAAGATTTTCTCGGCATGAAGGATCAGTTTGAGGGGCTTGCAAAGTTCATCCGGCAGTGCAGCACGCCGATGACCGTCGCCATTCAGGGCGACTGGGGCACCGGCAAGACGACCGCGATGAACAACATCCGCAGGATCATCCTCGGTGATCCGGTCTACGACCTCTCTGATACAACGGGACTGGTGCAGGCGGAGATCGACCGCCGGGCACGCGTCAACCTCAAGGAGTCTGAGCTGACGATCTGGTTCAATACATGGCAGTTCTCTGTTCTGAGCGACAGCGACCGCCTGATTCTCGATCTGCTCTATATGATCGTGAATATGCTGCAGGAACGGATGAAGGCAATCAAGGAATGCAGTCCGGACACGAACAGCGAGGAGCAGACGAAGGAAATGGATTCCGTGGTGGGCAAACTCGCAAAGGGCGTGGTCGGATTTCTGGTGACAAGCGGGAAATTTCTGGTCAAGCAGTCCGATGAGGTGAGCGGATTCCTGGAGACATTCTCCGATTTCCCGCTGCATGAGCAGATGAAGAAGGGCAAGGACGCGGATCCGCTGGCGGTGTTCCAGTCGATGCAGTCCAATGCGTCGTTCGTGGTCTTTCTCAAGGAAATGCTGGAGGAAACCATCCGGAAGCTGCTGGAGATCACCAAAAAAGACCGCATTTACTTCTTTATCGACGATCTTGACCGTCTGAAGCCGCAGATCGCCGTCGAACTGCTTGAATGCATGAAGAATTTCCTCGACTGCGAGGGATGCGTCTTTGTGCTGGCAATCGATCAGGATGTGATCGAACGCGGTCTGCGCAGCAAATACGGCGAGGATTTCGACCGCGATTATGCAAAACGCGCTTCGCAGTTCTTCGACAAGATCATTCAGGTGCCGTTCAATCTGCCGACATACAGCTACAAGCTGGAGGGGTATGTGGAGAAGCTCCTGAAGAATTCCGTGATTGCGGACGAGCCTGCCGCATTCGTCAAGATCATCAAGATGTTCGGTGAGACAAATCCGCGTACCATCAAGCGCAGCTTCAATCTGCTGGAGCTTTACTGCCTCATGCGCAGGGAACCGCCTGCGTCGGTCGTCGGAGAATATGCCTTTGTGCTGCTGATGATCCGGTCGCGCACCGATTTTGGCGTACTGAGCAGGATGCTTTCGCGGCTGACGGATCCTGACAGTGTGCAGGAGGAATTCTTCGATGCGCTCCGCAGCGACAGCACGCTGCTGCAGTCGAAGGAGATCAGTGCGCTGTTCTCTGTGTTCGAGATCAGCACCGTCTTCGCGGACGAAGACGCAGATGAAGCCGGTGCGGATCAGTCCGACAGGATCAGAGAGATGCTGGCGAATTTCCGCGAGATCTCTGAGACCATTGCCGAAACGCCGGATGAGGCGCAGACTGTTCCCGCGGAGGAGATCGCACAGCGGATGATGCACCGCCTGCGGACAAGGCTGCATCCCGACATGAGCGCGGATGCGGAATGGTCAGAGGGCAGCAGCGGGGAACGGCTGTTCTGCGTGAGACGGGCGGACGGCAGTACGGCCATGCGCCTGAAGCTCGAAAACAACAATATCCACCTGACTGTCTACAAAACACCGGAGCTTGACACAGAGGCGCTTTTCCGGGATGCAGAGGATGCGTTCGGCGAAATTCCCAATGCCGACGATGCACAGTTCGGCTACTACGGCCACAACAATTATCTCATTCTTCCGCGCCTTCCGCGGTACTCTGCGGGCTGTGCGATCGACACGCTGCTGAAAAATGCGGGCATCCTTCGATAAAAGCCTTGACGAATCCGCTTCTATCTGCTATAATAAGCATGTATCCTTTGATATGAGGGGAGGGGCTCTGTGAACAAATACAAAACGCTCGCTCTGAATACGCTTGTTTTCGCGATCGGCAGCTTCGGCTCAAAGGTTCTGAGCTTTCTGCTGACGAAACTCTATACCGCAAATTTTGAACGCGCACTGTTCAATACCAAAGAGATCCTTGAAATGACAGCCAATTTCCTGATACCGGTTGTCAGCTTTTCCATTACGGATGCGATCATCCGGTACGGACTCGACAAGAACTACGAAAAGCGGGCAGTCTTTTCCAATGCCGTGGCCGTGCTGCTTGCCGGTGCGGGCGGATTCATTCTTCTGTCACCGTTTATGCTTCTCTTTGATGATGTCCGGGGCTATGTCCCGTTGCTGGTGGGATATATCATCATATCCTGCTTCCGGCAGATCTCAACACAGTTTGCGCGGGCGCGGGGATTTGTCAAACTCTATGCGCTCGACGGCATCTGCTGTACGTTCACGCTGTTCATTTTCAATGTGATCTTCATTTCGTGGATGGGGCTCGGCGTGAAGGGATTCCTGCTCTCGGTCATGTTCTCCGACCTCTGTTCGGGTGCATTCGTCTGGTGGATTGCCAGACACGGGCGGTTCTTCTCGTTCAGGTTCATTGACAGGGAACTCATGGAGGTCATGCTGCGGTTTTCGATCCCGCTGATCCCGGCTGCGCTGCTCTGGATCATCACCGGATTCTCCGACCGCATTTTCCTGAAACACCTTGTTTCTGCAGATGATGCCGGTCTGTACGGCGCGGCGACCAAGATTCCGAATCTGATCTCGATGGTCTCAACGGTCTTTTATCAGGCGTGGAACATGAGCGCGATCGCCGAAAACGATTCCAGGGAGCGAAATGCGTTCTACACGAAGGTCTATGAAGCATATCAGGCAATGCTTTATCTTGCGGCGGGCTGCATCATTCTGCTGGATATCCCGCTGTCCAGACTGCTGATCGATACCAGCAAGGATCCCGGCTATGTCGGCGCGTTTCTTTACACGCCTGCGCTGGTCATTGCGGTGCTGCTCATGTGCCTGAATCAGTTTTTTGCAAGCATCTATACAGTCACAAAGCATACGAAGAACAGCCTGTGGACAAGCCTTGTGGCGGCAGTGCTGAATCTGTTCCTGAACGCAGTTCTCATCTCGGGATACGGCATCAACGGCGCAGTCATCGCAACAGTCCTGAGCTATCTGGTCTGCTATTTTGTGCGCCTGATCGATGCACGGCGGTTTGTTCCGTTCAGAGTGTATCACTGGCGATTTATCATCAATATCGGGATCCTGTTTCTGATGAGCTGGTTCATGCACAATCCGGCTCTGAATCAGTCCGGCACACCGTTCAGAACGCATCTGATTGCATACAGCGGATGCCTGCTCGGACTGGCGGCAATCACCGTCATCAATGCAAAGCCGCTTCTGAACACAGTTAGAAAAGTGTTGAGACGCAGGTAATATCAAAAAACAATTGTATCGGAGGTTTTCCCTATGGACGGACGTTCCATTCTGCTGGCAATGCTGCCGGTGGCACTCACACTCATCAATTATGCGATCATCCGCGACCTGATCTGGGGTATTTTCCTCGGCAGCAAATCCAAGAAATCCGCACTCAAGATCAAGGCGGAGCAAAAGGGCATGGCGGCTTTCCGCCAGAGCTATATCGGCGCACATCTCAAGAAATATGAGAAGGACTACACGAAATGGATGACGATCAAGCTTTGCACATTCATTTTTGCAATCGTACAGCTGGCAGCGTTTATCGTGCTGATCGCTGTTCTCAAGCTGGCGTTCTGGATCATCGCGATCATCTGCGCTGTGATCATCGTGCTGAATATCGTGCTCTTCATCCTCATGATGAAGGAGACCGCGACTTCGACCAATAAAAAATCCACCAAGGGCTCACCGTGGCGTTTTGAGCAGTGAGCCGTCCGACCGTAAATCTGAAAGGAGTTTCTTATGCTGTTAGATGAAGCCATGAGCAATATGCGGACATTCTTCGACAATGCCGCACAGCGTACAACCGATACGCTGCAGAATTCCAAGAGCTATATGGACAGAGCCAAGCTGCGCAGCAAGCTGAATGATGCATACCGCGCACTCGGCAAGGCAGAGTATGAGGCTGCCATTGTCGGCGTGGAGAACATGAACGATATCCACGCGCTGATCACGGAGATCTCCGGACTGCGTCAGTCTCTCGATGAGATCGAGCGCAACCTCCATAAGAGCACACCGGTCGCATCCGCACCGCCGAAGGCACCGCAGGCAGCACCGCAGCAGGCAGCACCGGCAGGCGCTGTGACCTACTGTTCGAAGTGCGGCAAGCAGAATCCTGCTGATTCCGCGTTCTGCAACGGCTGCGGAAGCCAGCTTGTTCACTGAGATGCGCGAAACGGAAACCGTGAAAAAAAACCAGCTCATTCCGCTGGAAATAGAAGGTATGACCGCAGAGGGAAACGGCGTTGGACACTTCTGCGGTCTTGCTGTATTTGTACCGCAGACTGCCGTCGGTGATGTGCTCTCTGTGAAGATCGTCAAGGTGCAGAAGAATCTTGCATACGGCATCATCGACAGGATCATCACGCCGTCGGGAAGCCGGATCGAACCGGACTGCCCGCAGTTCCGCCAGTGCGGCGGCTGCGTGTTCCGGCACATCGCCTATGCGGAGGAATGCCGCATCAAGGCACAGATCGTCAACGATGCATTCACGCGCATCGGACATATCACACCGCGTGAGGTGCTGCCGATCCTTGCGGCGGAGGAACTGCGCGGATGCCGCAACAAGGCGCAGTATCCCTGCGGTTCGCTGCCCGGAGCGGGGGAGACCTGCTTCGGTTTTTACGCGCCGCGTTCTCATCGGCTGATCCCTGTGACGGATTGTCTGCTGCAGCCGCCGGTGTTCGGGGAGATCGTCCGGCGCTGCACGGAGATGCTGCGGACAGCGGAATATGCTGAAATTACGCCCTACAGCGAGGAATCCGGACAGGGCATTCTGCGGCATCTGTATCTGCGGCGCGGGTATCACAGCGGCGAGATTATGGTCTGCTTTGTGGCTGCGCGGAAATCGAAGCGGATCACAGAGCAGTTCCGTCAGATGGGTGAGGCGCTGGCAAAGGAGATTCCGGAGATCTGCTCGGTGATGATGAATCTCAATCCGGCAAAGACGAATGTGATCCTCGGCAAGGAAACACTCTGCCTTTCCGGAAAAACGCGGATTGCGGATACACTCTGCGGTGTGCCGGTCTCGCTTTCGCCACAGAGTTTTTACCAGGTGAATACAGCGCAGGCAGAACGATTGTTTGCGGCGGCAAAGGCGTTTGCACAGCCGCAGAAGCATGAGATGCTTCTGGATCTTTACTGCGGTGCGGGCGCGATCGGTCTTTCGATGGCAGATGTAGCGGGGAAGATCGTCGGCGTGGAGGTCGTTCCACAGGCAATCGAGGATGCAAAGGAAAATGCGAAGCGGGCGGGCATTGAAAATGCGGAGTTTTTCGCAGGTGATGCCGGAGAAATCGCCGCAAAGTTCGCCGCGGAGAAGCTTTCGCCGGATATTATTGTGCTGGATCCGCCGCGCAAGGGCTGCGATACAGTCACGCTGGATGCATGTATTCAGATGAATCCGCCGCGCATTGTCATGATCTCCTGCAATCCTGCAACCGCCGCCAGAGATGCCGCGTATCTCACTGCACACGGCTATTCCGCAGACAAACTCCAGCCGGCTGATCTCTTCCCGCGGACGGGACACGTTGAGTGCGTAGTATTGATGTCGCGCAATGAAACGACGTAAAATAGGCGTTTTCTGGTGCCTGATTATAGAATATTAGGCTACTCATCTATCGGACAACTTAAAAGCAAAATAGCCTAAATGCACACAAGTATACACTTAAAATATATGGAGGTGAAGCCGTATGTCGCCAAATGTCTTGATTATTCCAGCCTATCCTGAAAAAAGTATCAAAAAAGTAGGTATATACTGTCGTGTTAGTTCATCAAAAAGGGAGCAATTGAATAGCCTAACTACGCAGATAACAGCTTTAGTTAGAGAAGTTGCAAGGATCTCACAATGGGAACTGACAGATATATTTATAGATATTGCATCAGCTAAAACGGGTGCATCACGCCGGGAATTCGACAGAATGATAACTGCCTGTGAAAGCAAAGAAATATCAATTGTACTTACAAAAAGCATTAGCAGATTTGGTAGAGATACTCTTGAAACACTTGAAGCACTTCGTAGAATCCAAGCCGCAGGCGCTAAAGTAATCTTTGAAAAGGAACAAGTCGATACAACCGATTTTGATTCAGAAAACCTTATTTCTATTATGGAAGCTTTTGAACAGGCTGAAAACGAAGGCAGAAGCATGAATATTCGCGCTGGACTCGGCTTCGCTGCACAAACAGGCTCGTCTGGTTTATACGATAGAAAGGTTTACGGCTATACCAAAGATGAAGATGGAAAGCTGATAATTGACTCTGCGCAAGCGCACGTGGTTAGGTCTATTTTTCACTGGTATTTAGATGGTAACAGTATTTTAGGAATTACTCGAATCCTTCAAGAAAAAGGAATACTTTCTCCTTCTGGAAAAGAAAAATGGAATAAAAGAACCGTAGAAAAAATTCTTTCTAATGATAAGTATATCGGAAGAGTAACTATTAATGATTCATTGAGTCAAGGTGGAAAATATCGATTAACAGAGCATCATCCACCAATCATTACTGAAGACGTTTTCAATGCTGCACAGGAAGAGAAAAGAAAGCGTAGTAACGTTGAATATGATGAAAATGGAGCACATCGCAGTAGCCAAAAATACAGTTCAAAAAAGCAAAAAGACTAAAATAGCCTACTTTGTCGAGTGGCGCGATTAGATGTCAGAATTCTCTGAACGGTAATAAAAAAGCCTATTTTACGCAATTTTTGATAAATTGGGTGTTTCCATAAAAAATAGACGACGGATCACACGTTGAGTGCGTAGTTTTGATGTCAAGGGATGGAAGCTGAAAAGCCCGATTTTACGGCAGTTTTCGGCTATACAGTTAAACTGCACACTCAACCCCGGTATGGTCTTTGCTGTATTCGGAAAGACATCTACGCACTGAAAACGGCTGACAACATTTCTGCACACCGAGGAAAGTGCGTCAAAATGATAACAGGCGTTTGAGAGTGCGTCAAAATGTTGTCAGGTTTTGAAAATGGCATAAAATCGCAGAAAACGAGCTTTTAAGAAATTGTTCAGGTTGAATATAAGTAAATGTTGTCAAGAAGTATAGGAAACGAAGAATAGAGGTGCAGTCATGTATGATCTTAAACGGTTAGGAGCCAATATCAAGTTTTTGCGTAAAGCTCATGGAGAAACACAATCTGAATTAGGAACTGCGATTAATGTTGAAAAGAATACCATTTCTAACTATGAGAATGGTAAACGTGAGCCTGATGAAGCCACATTGACATCAATAGCCGAACACTTTATGTTTACTGTTGAAGAGTTAATACATTTGGACTTTTCTGGCATAGGTTCCATAAAATTTGATTCAAAGGCATTTATTCGTAATCTTGATATTGTCTTACCTATTATTTCCTCTGACAATGCCATGAAAAATGAGTCATTTTCTAAAGCATATAATGCGCATAAAAAATTGTATGAGTGCTTCAAAAATGAAGAATTAGATGATCTGGATTTTATTGATGACTGCTTTGATAACTACGAAAAGGCTGCTGAAGATGACGATGCTGAAATAGAAGCCGTTGGAAATATAATAGCCTTGCTATATTTTACTCTTCTTTCACTGACTATTCCCACAATATTCAGCAAACCGACTGCATTACTCCTCCAAGTAGCTAAGAATGATTCTGATGTTCAAAAAGCAATTCAAAATAGAGACGCCGATTTTGAAAAAGGAGCCGAGGAAATATTAGCTGAAATACATGGTAGCGAAGAGTTTGAAGAGGAGATGAATAAATATCGATGTGTGTTAAAACAATCTATGCGATGGTCTGAACTGGCTGATTATTATCTTGCTTTACAATACGCTTGGAATATTGTTGATAATGACCTGACTTTTGAATTCAACCGTAGAATAGGTTCAGAAATGCTGGATGCATTAGTATCTGTTAAAAACCGATATGCCATTCAATACGAGGTTCTATGCTTAGAATCAATAGGACGCAGAAGTTCACAAACTGTTGGCTGACAAAATACCAAATGTGTGCTATACTATGCTTGTAAACCTTCCACCTTGCCTTGGACGAGAGGCACGAATGCGAAAAGGAGGACGCATAGTATGAAAGAGCAGAACCAGATGATCCAGTGGATCAAAGCCCACAAAAAGCAGTTGATACTTGCCGGAATCGGTATCGCTGCGTTGATAGCGTTGGTACTTGGCATCAAGAATAAGGACACGCTAAAGGCTTTGTGGGCATCCCTCAAAGGTGTTGTAGAGCCTGCAACCGAGACGGTATCTGATGCCGTAGCTACAACAGTGGCTGAGATCCCCACAGAAACTCCAGCATTACTGTTGAGTAACGATCCTCGTGTTGCGCAAGAAGTTCGCAGACACATCCGCAACCTCCATGAAGGCTGGCATGCCTCCCCTGAGAAACTGGCTGCCGCTCGTGAAATGGGCATTCTTCTCCAAGAAGGTCAAACTTGGGTTGATAACTACATGAAGGGAGTGTGCGCGGCATGAGAAGAACTGCAGAAGAAATAGGGCTTCTTGCCAAGCTTGCAAGTGGTATTCTTGATGGTATGGTCGGCGATGAGCGAGAATACCGTGGGTACAAAAGTGTTTTCTGCGGAAAGTATATTAAAGACGGTATCCCTGTATCATATCGGCAAGGTCAATCGGAACGCTTTTTTAATGGCAAGGAAAACGAGCGAATTCCTGGGAAGCGTGAAGAAGAGCATTTCGACACTGATGATCAAAAGTTGGCATTTCTTCAGAAATATGGCTGGCTTATTGATGATGATGAAGTAAGGGCTTACAGTGCTAAGTTTAAGCCAGGTAGAAAGTGAGTTTCGTATTCACAGAAAGGAGATCTCATGATTAAAAAAGCTCTAATTGGTTTGGCAGTTGCCGCTGCTGGCGCACTTGCAGCTGGCGGAACATATGTGTATAATAACCTTCTTTACGATAAAGATGGTTATAACAAACACGGATTCGACAAAGACGGCTATGATCGTGACGGCTATGATAAGGACGGATATGATCGAAAAGGTTTTGACAAAGATGGATTCGATTGCGAAGGGTATGATCACGAGGGCTTCGACAAATCCGGCTTTAACAGATTTGGGGTTGACCGAGAAGGATATAATAGGAACGGCTTTGACAGTGAAGGATATGACCGTTCTGGAAAAGACCGCCAGGGATACTACAAGTCGGGATATAATTCCGAGGGATTAGATCGCGGCGGAAAATCCTTTGACTACTACAATGACGAACTTCAGAAAATTGAGGACATTCTGAAGAAAGCTCATGGTCAAATGAAGAGCGGTGAATTTGGCTACGCACTTCATGACATCCGCATAGGCTTAGAAAAGGGGGTGAAGTGCATCATCATCCACTGGAGGGGCGACTCAGATATCAAGGAAAAACTTGATGACAACATTACCGTCTGCAAGAATTATACGCTACTCCCCAGAGACTTTATCGAGGAATTATATGATGCCAAGAATCACTGTAACCCTTTACAGCATGATACAGATGTTCAAAAAGACTATGGACAAGTTCACTTTACATACAAAGTGCTTGAAGAATTGAGCGATAAAATTAAAGCCTTCACATAAACAAAAAATCCCCCTCACCAGGCAAGGAGCATCTCAGCTTCCTACCTGATGAGGGGGATCATATCATATATTCACTTTTCTACTTTTCCACGCTGACCGTCACACCGGATTTGAACCGGAACTCCAGATAATCATCGTACACAGTCACCTTTTCAAGCAACTTCTTTACGAGACTGCCGTCAAACACTAAAACCTTGCTCTTCTGCCGTTCTATAAATTTCAGCAGTTCCCGGATGCGCTTCTTGTGTTCCGATTTTGCGTTGTCGTCCATTGCTGTCTGTGCCTGC
>JAFZPL010000196.1 GCA_017550355.1 Oscillospiraceae bacterium
CTTCGGCGGCTTGCCCTGCTTGCGGCTGATCCGGAGATAGCCCTGTTCGGAGAGCTCCAGACGCAGCTGTGCAAGGTCGGATTCGCATTCCGCACGGGTGAGTGCATCGAAGACGCTGTCGATGTAATCCTGTTCCTGTTCTCCGGCTGAAATCAGCTCGGTGAGCTTTTTCTGCGCCGTCTGTGCCTTGCGGTATTTCTTATAGTATACCTGTGCATTCTGCGAGGGTGTGAGCCGTACATCCATCGGGATTTCGACGGTCGGCTGATTCTCGTCGTAGAAATCGGTCAGCTTTGCGACGGCTTCGCCCTTGTGCAGCTGATAGAGATTCGCGGAAAGCAGGTCGCCGAACCGGCGGTCCTGTTCCATTGAATTGCAGGCGAGAAGTTCCTGTTTCTGGTTTGCAACGCGCTTGCCGATGCGCTCAGATGCGTTTGCGAGAAAGCGGAACAGATCGTTCGCACGCTGTTTGAGACGCGTGAAGCGGTCGCGCTTTGCGTAGAATTCATCCAGCATTTTCGAGGCGCTTTCATATTCGGTCGTGACCATCAGGCCGCCGTACTGTGTGACGCGGAGGTAAGAGAAATCCTTCAGCTGCCCCTCCTTCGTACTGACGGTCGTATATTGCCGCGGCGAATTTGGCTGGAGGAGCGCCTGTGTACGGTGGACTGCGAAAAGAAAGCGGTCGAGCAGATCGCCCGAAAGCGGTGTGGAGACCGGCTGTCCGTGTCCGACGTAGAATTCCCATTCCCGCGCCACGATCGGCGAAATGCCCTCAAACAGCTGAATGACTGCCTTGGAAAGCGTCATTGCGGGGGCGTTCTCCATTGCGGCGCGGATGGCTTCGTCGTCGGTTTCGAGCATGCAGATGCGGTCTTCGCGCGGCGGTGCGCTGTATTCGGTTGCGGGCAGCACGAGCCGGACTCGTGAGGTTTCGGCATCCACACGGCGGATGCTGTCAATGATCCGCCCGTTTTCGTTGACAAGGATGAGATTGGAGCATCTGCCCATGATCTCGCAGACCAGCGTCAGAATGACGGAGTCGCCAAGCTCATTGTTGCAGCGGACGGAGAACTTGAGAATGCGCTCAAGCCCGTCCTGTGTGATAGCTTCGAGCTTTCCGCCGCTCAGATGCTTGCGCAGAAGCATGCAGAACATCGGCGGCTGTGCGGGATTCTCGGGTGCGGAATCTGTGATATGGATGCGTGCGGCATCGGCTGATGCGGAAAACAGCACACGCTGCGCCCCGCCCTTTGCGCGGAACGAGAGAACCAGTTCATCGCGTGAGGGCTGATAGATCTTGTCGATGCGGCTGCCGATCAGCGGGGATAATTCTTCAGCGATACAGTGTAAAAATGCGCCGTCCAGTGCCATGAGGATGCTCCTTTCAGGGGAATAGCTGGGAAATCAGATGTAAGAGAGTAACAGCAGAATCGTGGAAACGGCGAAATATGCCGCGAGGATCAGGATGCCGGGTGTGCCGACAAACGCCATGACTGCGATCAGTGCAATGTTCAGCAGGAAGATGTTGAAAATGTGCTTGGAACGGCTCTGAGCCAGGTCACGCTTGAAAAAGCGCAGCAGCGCACGGATCGCGCAGATATTCAGCGCAATGCAGACCGCGCCGAAGATGCAGGAGAATATGATCGTAAACAGCGGAACGGTCGAATTGTGGATCGTGTCGCGGTGAAACAGACGGAAGACGTACAGAACGGTCGTCAGGATCATCGAGATCACGCCGGAAACGGCGAAGCGCCCTCTCCTTTTCAGCATAAGATCACCTTCATTTCAAATTATTTGGCAGCGGTTCGTTTTTTGCAGAACCACGCCAGCAGAATACAGACAATCATCCCAATGAGATATGGGATTGCGAGGAAAAATGCGACTTGGGGACCTGCGCTCCAGCCTGCATATTTTTGTCCCCATTCATGAGCGCTATATGTATACGCAACACGCGCACACATGACATCGGAGAGCAGGATTGCCAGGATCTTGAATACGGTTGAGAGCTTTTTCATACGTGTTCCTCCTTATGGTTTCACGGTTTCGATGCCCTCACAAACAGAATTGCACCCAGAATGATCGCTGCAGCACCAAGCAGCATGAAGATCGCATTTCCGTCCAGCATGATCATGGAAGAACCGCCGGTGAGCTGATACTGCGCCGGAAAGAAAAAGAAGAGAACCGCGTGAATCAGAAGAACAAGAATGCCGCCGATGCAGAAGAGCAGTCCGAGGATCCTGCCGATGCGTGCAGCTGCCTGATCGACCGGTTTTGGTTTTGCATCTTCTTCTGAGGGGATTGCGGTCTCTGTCTGTGGTGCAGCAGGCTGCGGGAGTGTGTCATGCTTCAGCAGATCGTCCAGAGAGATCCGGTATTGTTCGCTGATGGCGATGAGTTTTTCCGTGTCCGGCACAGACTGTCCCGTTTCCCATTTTGAGACTGCCTGCCGTGAGACACCGAGCACTTCCGCGAGCTGTTCCTGAGAGAGTGTGTGCTGTTTGCGTAGGGTATACAGTTTTTCTGAAAGAGTCATGGGAACCTCCTTTCGAAAAAAAGTATAGCATGAAAACCGGTGGAACACAAGAAATTTTGCCTTGCAAATGCGCAACCGGCGGTTGCAACTGCTGGATTTTGTGCAATTATCCCTGGAATCCGGCGAAGGAAGCGAATTCACCGCCAATCATGCCGGCAGCAAGGCTTTCAAACGGAATCTCCTGATGCAGCGCCTGCGGAAGGATCAGCTGCACGTTTTCCTGCATGTCGCTGTCCATCATGGCGATGCAGGTGCAGAGACGGCTCACGCGCAGGATCTCAGCTTCGGGCTCCGCCGCGAACATCCAGTTCACATCCGGAATGCCGATGCTGCATGCGATGAGCTCCAGACCGTAGAGTGCGCGGAGGATCTTGATGAGCAAAGCGGGCTCGTAGATATCCGGCGCGGATTCATCCTCAAACGCCATGCCCCAGCCGTCGGGCTGCGGGATGCCGTCGCTGATGGTCAGACGGATCGCGAAAAACAGATCGTTCGTCATCATGCGGATCGCTGTGTAGCAGTCGCGGACAAAGCGCGTGCGGTCGTCGAAATCGCCGCCGAATTTGCCTTCGCGGTGGAATGCTGCAAGGCTCTCGCCGAAAAGGCTGCGGTCTGCGGCATTGAGCGCGACACCGGAAAATCCGGCTTTCTCAGCAGTCTTTGCGGAATTGGCACAGGTGATGATGAGGTCGGTGATCTCTTCGTCGGTGAGCAGCGGTGCATCGGTCGGGAGCGATTCACTGTGTGCGAACGCGACCGGCTTCAGCGCGTGGTGTCCGGCATGATCCAGCAGCGCGATGACCAGCGGCTTGATGCCGTGTGCCGCTTCAGATACAGAGACGATCGCGGAGACCAGCGCCCGGAACGACTCCTCGGTTTCTGGAGAGAGCACCAGTCCGTTTTCAAAGTAGCGCGAATCTGCCGTGAGTGCGGCAGGCTCGATCCAGACAATGCTGTAAGCGCGTTCCTGCACCGCTTTGGTGTAGCGGTCGAGGGTATCCTCTGAGGGAGCGCCGTTTTCAGCGGCATCATTGCCGGGCTGCATCATCAGAACGTTGCGGTTGCTGAGGGAGAAGCCGTGCAGCGATGCGGCTGCGGAAAGCGGCTCCAGACTGAAAGAAAGCGGGAGAAATACGCCGATCTTCTGTGCTTCGTCGCGGTATTTGTTGATTGTTTCGCTCATAGTTTTGATCCTTCCTTTCAAATGAAGCCTGCTGCCGGAGAATGGCTCCGACAACAGGCTGATTCATTTATGAGAGTTTTGCGAGTCCTACAAGAGCTTTCAGGATTTTGACAACGTCGTCGGAATCGACAGTGCCGTCTCCTGTTACTTCAGCATTTGCCTTGCCCTCGTCGGAGATTTTTGCGGAGGTGTCCTCAGCCACGATGCGGCTCAGGAGAACTGCATCGGCAACTGTGATATTCTTGTCGCAGTTGACGTCGCCGAGCATGGTTGCGGTGTTCTTTGCTTCACCGGAAGCAGAGGTTGCGGTTGTGGCTGTGGTCGTCTTGCCGGTGGTGACAGCGGAGGTCGTTGCTTCGATCGGCTTAACATCCTCCGGCTCTGTACCGTCCGGCTCAACGCCGCCGATCAGAACGCCGTCGGAGTAAACGCAGATGGCGTCGTCTCTGACTTCGTTGCCGGTGCCGAAGAATGCATCATCTTCCTTGTAGATCTTGAGATCCTTGTAGCTCGGATCGTTGGTGGGATCCCATTTGTCGCCGTAGTAGAAGCCGACCTTGAACTGGAGCTTCTTGCCGCAGTTTGCAAAGGTGTAGTCGCCGAAGCTTGCCTCGACATAAGCATACTTGGAATCCTTCTCCCACTTGGTCGGTGCGGAGAGCTCACACTTGTTCGGCTGTGCTTCCGTTGCAACCTGGTCGTAGAGGATGGAGGACTCGATCTTGGAGAAGTCGGAGACTTCAGAAACATCAAAGTAGTAGCGGACGGTCATGTTCTTCGGAGCCTTTGCCTCGTTGGACTTGACCATGATGGAGACCTTGGTTACGCCGGCGCCTTCCTTGTTGATGTCGTCGATGCCGCATGCCTCAACCCAGGTACCCTTGCCGCCTGCGCTGCCGGTGGTGTCCGGATTTGCGCCGCGTCCGCCGTCATTGATCGGCGGGAAGTCCGGTGTGATGGACTGCTTGTACTTGTCCTTGTATGCGAGATACAGACCTGCTGCCGCACCCGGGCAAGCTGCGTTGTAGTCGATGGTGACTTCGTTGTAGATCCAGTCCTTCGTGATGTCGTTGTGGCCGTCCTTCGCGTCCGGACCGCCGCAGAGTGCGCCGAAGAGCACGTAGAGCTGCTGATCGGTATCCTCGCACTTGGTCAGCCCGGAAGCTGCACGGTGATGCGGATATGCTGCGGAATTCTCATCAAAACCGGTGAGGAAGCAGCGCGGACCGTGGGAGCCGTCGCCCTTTTCAAGGTAGTCGATGTCGTTGTTGCCAAGGATGTATTCCATCTGGCCCTTTGCCCATTCGGTGAAGCCGTAATCCTTGAGGCGTTCGCTCTCAGTCTCGTAGGTGTCCTTGCCGTCGGTGTACTTGTCATAGATCAGCATCATGAGCTGTGCAGCGGTGTTGTAACGGCAGGAGCCCCATGTATTGAGCCACCAGTAGCCCTGCGGAGTGATGGTTCCGGGAGAGCCCTTCATGTAGCCGTGATATGCCTTTGCGCACTGTCCCCAGAAGTCGATCGCTTCATACGGGTTCTTGCCTGCTGCCTTCATGTACTCGACAGCGAGATCGCACTGACCGAGCGGGTTTTCCTTCTCGGTGTAGGTCAGACCGGACTTGTAGGTCTCGGAGATGCGGCCCATGAGAATGCCGACGCCGTTCCACATGTCGTTCCAGCAGTAGCAGTATCCGGGCGGCGCATAGAAGTCATAGTAGGGGAGCATGTCGTCGATGTAGCTGTTGTCGCCGGTGATGAGGTGCAGCCAGCATGCAGCGAAGCAATAGTCATCCTCCCACTTGGAAGAGCCGTAATACTGATCCGGGCCCTGTGTGGTGTCAGCGATCGCCTTGTCGTTCTTCTTGGCGAATTCATAAAGCGCCTTGGAGTAATCGAGGCACTTTTCTGCGTATTCCGGATCGGACTCCTTGAAGTTCAGGTAGTTGATCGCGAGACACGCAGCGGTGTTTGCAACATTACAGGTAGTGGGATTGTCCGGTGTTGCGAACCATGCCGGACGGTTCATGGTGTCGTTCTGCGGCAGCTGCCAGTAAGCGTGGTCGATATCACCGTCGCCGACCTGATAGCAGAAGCACTTGACCTCGCCGGTCTTCTTGTCGCGGAAGGTGCAGCGCATGAAGTAGTCGCAGAAATAGCGGATGATGGTCTCAGCGTGCTCCGCCTGCTCGGTTTCAACATACGCATCGCGGAATTCGAGATAACCCCAGGAAACGGTGGTGCCGGCATATGCCTCCGGCAGACCGAATTTCACATGGTCGCCCGCATCGTGGAAGCCGCCGGAAACATCGACTGTGCCATCCTTTCTGCCGGTGTTGAGAATGTCGTAGTTTTCCTCGATGAATGCAGCAGTGAGGTTGGTGCCGACTTCGCCGTCAGGCTTGGTCTGGGATTCCATCGGCTTCAGCGGAACCTCCGCGTCGTATTCATGGCAGTTGGCACGCCATGAAAAGCGGTTGTTTGCCTCAACGTCCGTACCGCACATATTTCCGTCGTAGAAATAGAGCGAGTACTGGAGTGCTTTGGCGAAGTTGTCGTAGTCCCCGGCAGGATCTGTCACCAAGGCATTTGCGCTGAACGCAGGTACGGCGGATGCAGCGGTCACCACAGCAAGCACTGCTGCCAGTGTCCGTTTCACCCTCTTGGATGTAGAACTCATAATAACCCCTCCTTAAATTTTACGGAGCCCCTTCTATATGTTAGGGCATTCCTTATACAGTATAGCACACTTCTTTTGAAATTTCAAGTGTTATCTTGCTTTTTTAATGATTATTTCAAAAAATCCCGCCGAAAAAAATTTTTTTCCAAAGGGGCTTGATTTTTTTCACAGAATATGGTATAATAATAAAGCTGATTTGCACACGGAGATGTATCGAAGTGGTCATAACGAGAACGACTCGAAATCGTTTGGGCGGTAACACGCCCCGTGGGTTCGAATCCCACCATCTCCGCCAGAACAAACGCCCCGAAGTTTTTCGGGGCGTTTTTATTGTCAATGAAAGAAGAACCGCCCCGAGTGCATCGGAGCGGTTTCTCGTTTTTATGGGTTTCTCACCGTTTGGCGGCTTCTCTCTGGAGACGGAATGCGACCGCCTGCTTGAGATATTCGAGATATCCCTCGTCGCGGC
>JAFZPL010000197.1 GCA_017550355.1 Oscillospiraceae bacterium
ATACGGCGATCTCTGCGCGGCATGGTACGGCCATCCCGAACGGGAAATGCGCATCATCGGCGTGACCGGTACCAACGGCAAGACGACGACTGCAACCCTGCTCAAGGAAATGCTGAAGCGTGCCGGTCATAAGGTCGGACTCATCGGCACGGTACAGTATGAGATCGGCGATGAGGTGCTTCCCTCTCCGAACACGACACCTCTGACGGACACATATTTCTCGCTGCTGCGGAAAATGGCAGACGCGGGCTGCGATACCGTGGTGATGGAGGTCTCCTCATTCGGACTGGAACAGCACCGTATCGGTCCGACGCATTTCACAGCTGCGGTTTTCACGAATCTGACGCAGGATCATCTGGATATCCACGGCACGATGGAGAATTACTATCTCGCAAAGCGGATGCTGTTTGATATCTGCGACTATGCGGTCGTCAATCTCAACGATGCATACGGAAAGCGTCTGTTTTCTGAGATCACATGCGAAAAAGCCGGATACGGCATCCGCCAGACGCCGGACGATCATTTCGATGCAATGGCAAGCGATATTGCACTTTCCACGGAGGAAACAAAATTCGCGCTGCACCTGAACGGCAGGGATATGCAGATTGCAATGCGCATGACAGGCATGTTCAATGTGGCAAATGCGGTCGCAGCGCTGGCAGTCGGCGAGAAAATCGGCATTCCGTTCCCGGTCATGACCGAGCTCCTGCTGGATTATCCCGGCGTGCGCGGCAGATGCGAGATCATCCCGACGGCACTGGATTTCACGGTGATCTGTGATTATGCACATACGCCGGACGCAGTCGAAAAAACACTCCAGAGTCTCAGAGAATGCACAGTCGGCAGACTGATCGCGGTGTTCGGCTGCGGCGGAAACCGTGATGCGGCAAAGCGCCCGAAGATGGCGAAGGCAGCGGCGAATATCGCCGATTATCTGGTCGTGACCTCGGACAATCCGCGTGACGAGGATCCGCAGTCGATCATAGATCAGATCGTTGCCGGACTCGAAGGCTGTACAGTTCCCTATGAAACCGAAATCGATCGAGCCGAGGCAATTTACAAGGCAATGGCGCTGGCAAAGACCGGCGATGTGGTCGTGCTGGCGGGCAAGGGACACGAGGACTATCAGATTATTGCCGGCGGCGTGCATCTGCATATGGATGAGCGCGAGCTGGTCGCGGCGGCTGCAAAGCGGCTGTTTGCGGAGCGCGGATAATTACGTAAAGAGGAGAATTTCATGTCTAGCTGGATACTATTGTGCGCGGCACTGACCGCATTGGTGATTGCAGGTTTGTTCGGATTCTGGCTGATCCCGTTTCTGCGGAAGATCCATTTCGGGCAGACGATCCTGGAGGAGGGCCCAGCGTGGCACAAATCCAAGCAGGGAACGCCGATCATGGGCGGTTTCCTCTTTATCGCGGGCAGTCTGATCGGTACGCTGGTCGGCTATATCGCCTGGCGCATGACGGTCGCGACGGATTTCAACACGGCGGATGAGATCCGTACGGGCGGACTCCGTCTGCTGGCAGTTGTGCTGTTTTCGCTGCTGTATTCGGGTGCATGCGGCTTCACGGACGATTATATCAAAGCCGTCAAGAAACAGAATCTCGGACTCAAGCCGAAGCAGAAGATCGCGTTTCAGGTGGTATTCTGTGCGGCATTTCTGGCAATACTGTATCTGCTGGGCGACCACGACACGACGCTTGACCTCATCTTTGTCAAGCTGAATATCGGCATTTTCTATTATCCCGTGATGATGCTGTTCCTGATCTATGTGATCAATGTTGTGAATCTGACCGACGGCATCGACGGGCTCTGCGGTTCTGTGACAGTCGTTTCGATGCTGGTGCTGACGATCCTCTGTGCAGTGCTGAGCTTCAAGGAGCTTTCGCTGTATGCGATCACGATTGCAGGCGGCTGCATCGGCTTTTTGTTCTGGAATTTTCACCCGGCAAAATGCTTTATGGGCGACACGGGCTCGATGTATCTGGGCGGCGCATTCGCGGCGATCGGTGTGGCATGCAGAATGCATCTGCTGCTGGTGCTGGTCGGCATCGTGTATATCCTGGACGGACTGAGTGTGGTCATTCAGGTACTGTATTTCAAGTATACCAAGAAAAAATACGGTGAGGGCAGACGCATTTTCAAGATGAGCCCGATCCATCACCACTTTGAGCTGTGCAAATGGAGCGAATACAAGATCGTGCTGGTGTTCTCACTGTTCGGTCTTGCATTCGGCGGCATTGCACTGGCAACGCAGCTTTTGTAAGAACGAAAGGATGGAAGCGCAGTATGGCGATCTCATATGCCGGACGGACAGCAGCACCGAAACCGAAAAAATCGGTCGGGCGCGGAAAGCGGCTTGTTGAAACGAATATGGACAGCGTGCTGCTCGGCACTGTGATCGCGCTCCTTGTGATCGGTCTGCTGATGATGTTTTCGGCTTCCTATCCGGCAGCACTGGAGGACGGCGAAAGCGGCACGTACTACGCGGTGCGGCAGGTGATCTTTGCCGGACTCGGACTGGTCGCAATGTTTGTGCTGAGTGTTGTCAATTATCATTTCTTTGAAAAAACATGGGTGTCCGGAACTGCATACGGCGTCGGCGTGCTTCTGCTGGTGGTCGTGCTGATCAAGGGCATCGGAAAAACGGTGAACGGTGCGACGCGCTGGATCCAGGTGGGCGGCGACAACGGAATCACATTCCAGCCTTCGGAGCTTATGAAAATTGCGATCGTTCTTTTCTTTGCCACGCTGATCGTGCGGAACGAAAAGCGCATGGACTCCTTCCGCTGGGGCATTCTGCCGTATCTGGTGATGCTCGGTGCGGTCGGCGGACTGATGATGCTGGAACCGCATCTTTCGGGTACGCTCATCATCGCGGTCATCGCCGTGACTCTGATTTTTGTCGGCGGTGCAAAGCCGATGCACTGTGTTCTGCTCGGTGCGGTCGGTCTTGCGCTGCTTGCGGGCGTTGTCGCGTTCCTGATGTATACCAAGGGTATGGATTATTTCAAGGTTCGCTTTCTTTCGTGGCAGGATCCGTTCAATGAACAGTATATGCAGGATGAAACCTGGCAGACCTGCCAGTCTCTGATTGCAATCGGTTCGGGCGGAATTTTCGGACTCGGGCTCGGCGGTTCGCGCCAGAAATTCGGTTATCTGCCGGAAGCACAGAACGACTTCGTGTTCGCGGTGCTCTGCGAGGAATTCGGTTTTGTCGGCGCAGTGACGGTCATTCTGCTGTTCTGTCTGCTGGTGTTCCGCGGATTTTATATCGCGTCCAAGGCGCAGGATAAATTCGGCATGTTGGTTGCAGTCGGACTGACCATGCATATCGGCTTGCAGGCGCTGCTCAATATCGCCGTTGTCTCCAACGCGATTCCGAACACGGGCATCTCGCTGCCGTTCTTCAGCTACGGCGGCACGGCGCTGATGATGCAGCTTGCTGAAATGGGCATTTTGCTGAATATTTCAAGACACGCAAAACTGGAATGAAGGAGGGAACGCCGTGGCAGAGGTGCTGGATCTTGTGGACGGAGACGGAAAGCCGCTGAACCGCACCATACTGCGGGGCGGCGGGATCCCGGAGGGCTGCTATGTGATCGTCGTGAATATCATGACTGTGAACAGCAGCGGAAAAATACTGATGACGCGCCGCGCACCGAACAAAACGATGGCAGGCTGCTGGGAGATCACCGGCGGCGCAAAGGTGGCAGGGGAAACGCCCGTTGCTGCTGCGGTGCGGGAGCTTTTTGAGGAGACCGGCATCCGCGTGCGGGAGAACGAACTGATCTTCTGCGGCTCGGAACGGAATCCGCACTGGTTTAATTATTATTATCTATGCTATAAGGATGTGCCGTGGGATCAGATCCGTTTACAGGCAGGAGAGACCGACGCGGCAAAATGGGTGACGCGTGCGGCATGTCTGAATCTTGTGAAGATGGATACGCGCCGCACACCGGAGAGCATCCGGTCGCATTATCCGCAGATCTTCTGCAAAAGCACCGCAAAGGAAAAGTACGATGTGTACGATGCGGAAAAGCGGAAGACAGGAACGGTTCTTGGGCGGGATCTCAAACCGCCGCCCGGTACATACAAGCTGCTGGTCACGGTGATGACGGTAAACAGCAGCGGCAGAGTCTTTATGACGAAGCGTGCGGAAGAGAAAAAGAATCCCGGCATGTGGGAGCTTTCAACAGGACATGCACAGGCAGGTGAGACGGCAAAGGAAGCCGCAGTCCGTGAGCTGTTTGAGGAGACCGGTATCCGGACAGATGCTGCATCTCTCGAATTTCGCGGCGATGTGACCGTCGGGTACTGCATTTTCTCGCTGTTTCTGCTCAGAAAGGATGTTTCACCGGAGGAGATCCGGCTTCAGGCGGGCGAAACAGCGGATGCGAAGTGGGTAACGCCTGACGAACTGCTGAGAATGCACGAAAACGGAGAAGCGATTCTGTACGGAGATGCGGCAATGCTCCGGCAGTATGCCGATATCCTTGCATACAAAGAAAAGAATTGAGGAACACAGAATGAGAGTACTGATCGCCTGCGGCGGAACGGGAGGACATATCAATCCCGGTCTTGCCATTGCGGGAATTATCAAAAAGCATGTGCCGAATGCGGAATTTCTCTTTGCGGGTACGCCGAATGGCATGGAGGCAACGCTTGTTCCGGCAGCCGGATACAACATGAAATATGTGCAGGTCGCCGGATTTCAGCGCAGCCTTTCTCCGTCGAATATCGCGCGGAATGTAAAGGCAGTGCGGTACCTGATGACCGCCGGAAAACAGGCACGGAAGATCGTGAAGGAGTTTGCGCCGGATATTGCAATCGGCACGGGCGGCTATGCAGCCGGACCGGTGATCCGTGCAGCGCAGCAGCTGCATATTCCGACAGCGATCCATGAACAGAATGCATATCCCGGCGTGACAAACAAGCTGCTTGCGAAAAAAGCAAACGCCGTGATGATGACTTTTGAAGCAGCGAAAAAGTATTTTCCGGAGAATGCGCCGACTGTTGTGACCGGTCTGCCGGTGCGCAGCAATCTGACGCGCAAAACAAGAGAGCAGGCGCTCGGAAAACTCGGCTTTTCCGCGGATTGTATGACCATCCTCAGCTTCGGCGGCAGTCAGGGCGCGAAGTGCCTGAATGATCTGATGCCCGACCTTATGGAATGGCATGTGAAATCGGATATGAAGATCCAGCATATCCACGCTTACGGCAAATTCGGCAGAGACTCTGTGCCGGAGGAACTCAGCAAGCGCGGCATTGCGGATGCTCCCGGAACACGCGTCACAGAGTATATCCACGATATGGATATCTGCCTTGCAGCGGCAGATCTTGTTATCAGCCGAGCAGGTGCATCCACGCTGAGCGAACTGGAAGCAGTCGGGCGGGCATCGATTTTGATCCCGTACCCCACGGCAGCGGAAAATCACCAGTATCATAACGCAATGGTGCTCGGCAAGGCGGGCGCGGCAATCGTCATCGAACAGAAAAATCTTACGCTCAATCTGCTGAAGCAGCATGTCGAGGAGCTTTACACCAACCCCGAAAAACGGATCGCAATGGGACAGCGTGCCGGAGCGCTTTTTGCGCAGGACACGGATGAACGCATCTGGTCGGTGCTGTCGCCGCTGCTGAAATAATCGGAAGCGGAAGCCGGCAGAGCAGTTCAGGCATTGTCTGCCGGCTTTCTGTTCGCACTGATTTCACAGGATATCCGGTATCTGCATACCCTGGAGTATAACGGCGAAAGCCGATGATACGGGGTGATGGATATGGCAGAGGATATTCTGCGGATCACGGGCGGTGTCCCGCTGCACGGGGAGGTCACGGTGCAGGGCGCGAAAAACAGTGTGCTGCCGATCATGGCGGCAGGAATTCTGTGCGGCGGGGAAACGGTTCTGCACCGTGTCCCGCAGCTTTCGGATGTGTATGCGGCAAGCCGGATCCTGAACAGGCTCGGATGCAGCTGCCGGATCAGCGGGAATACGGTTGTACTGAATGCGTCTGGGCTGCACAGCTTTGAGATTCCGGACGCAGATATGCGGAAAATGCGCTCGTCGATCGTATTTCTTGGACCGCTCCTCGGCAGGTGCGGGGAATGTGTCCTGACGATGCCGGGCGGATGCGAACTTGGGCCGCGCCCGATCGACATGCATCTCGATGCATTGCGGCAGATGGGCGTCACGGTCACTGAACAGGACGGAAAGATCCGCTGCAAAGCGAACCGTCTGCACGGTGCAAAGATCACGCTTTCGTACCCGTCTGTCGGCGTGACGGAAAATGTGCTCATGGCAGCGGCGGCGGCAGAGGGTGAAACGGTGCTCCGGAATGCAGCGAGAGAACCGGAAATCACTGATCTTGCAGGATTTCTCAATGCATGCGGTACTGAGATCCGCGGGGCAGGCGAGAGTACCGTGACGGTTTCCGGCAAGTGTATGCTTCACGGTGCGGAATACCGCATCATGCCGGACAGGATTGCTGCAGTGACCTGGCTCTGTGCGGGTGCAGCAGCCGGCGGGACAGTCGTTCTGCGGGAGACGCAGCCTGCGGATATGGAGAGCTGCCTTGAGGTGCTGACGGCGGCGGGATGCCGGCTCGGTGTCTGCGGAGACAGGATCTTTCTTGAAAGCAGCGGCAGACTGCGGCGCGTGCGGCAGATCCGGACGATGCCGTATCCCGGTTTTCCGACGGATGCGCAGCCGCTTTTCTGTGCGGTGCTCTGCCGTGCGAACGGTACGAGCGTGATCGAAGAAACAGTATTCGAGAGCCGGTACAAATACATCGGAGAACTGCTTCGGATGGGCGCGGATATCCGCGTTTCCGGCAGAACTGCGGTCATCACGGGCAGGGAAATGCTTCACGGCGCGGACGTGACCGCACCGGATCTGCGCGGGGGTGCTGCACTTGCTGTGGCGGCAGTTTCAGCGGAAGGGGAGACCGTTCTGAGGGCGCTTCCGCACATTGACCGCGGATATGAGCATTTCGCTGAAATTTTCCACAGTCTTGGCGGAAATGTCAACAGAGGCAGTTTTACACGGAATGACACGAAAAACAGCGTCTGATTCACCACGATTGTTGAAAACTCTGTTGAATTGGACGTTATTTGTTGAAAAACAATCCCAAGGCGTGCGGAAAACGCAGATTATCAAGTCAGTACAAGTATTTTATTGTTGAAAACTTGGTGGAAACTGTGGGAAAACATGTGCCGGAACGGGATGTGTTTTCCACACGGTTTTTGAAAAAATGCCAAAACGGCGTGAAAGGAGAGGTCTGCCCGTATGCAGGAGGTAGAGAAAACAACAGTCAAACGGCAGCAAAGCATGAAGCGGCAGCACCGCAGAACAAGGCATAAGGGCGGTTATATCATTCTGGTGATCAGTCTTGTCGTGGGCATTGCGTTTTCGCTGTCCATCACGCGCCTGTTCAATGTCTCGAAGGTGGATATCCATAACACCACCAGTGCCACGGACAGCGAGATCATCGCGATCTGCGGATTCGAGCGCGGCGATAATATGATGCGCATGGATACCCGTGCGATGGCAAGGCGCATTGAGGAACAGATCTTCTACGCGAAGGATGTGTCCGTCGAGCGTGTGCTGCCTTCAACGATTGTGATCAGTGTGGAAAAGGCAGAGCCGGTTGTGAATATCCGCTTTGAGGATGGCTATCTGCTTATCAGTGACAGCGGCAGAATTCTTGAATATCTGCCGGATGCGCCGAAGGAAGGACTGCTTGTGGTCGAGGGATTTCCTGCGAAAAATCCCGCAATCGGAGACAAGCTTTGCGCGTCGGACAGCCGCTCGGAAACGGTGCTTCATCAGCTGATGGATGCGGTCAGACAGGCAGAGAATCCGGAGATCGGGAAAGTGGATATGTCGGATTCCGGTTCGATCATAGTCTATATCGGGCAGAATATCACGTTCCGTATGGGCAACTGCAGTGATGCTGCGTACAAGCTGAAATTTGCAGGCGAGACGGTTGTCAAGCTCAATTCGCGAAAAAAATACCGTCTGCGCATGGTCGGGAACAATCAGATCTCGGTGATCCCGGAGGATGAGGAACCGGTTCGTCCGTTTGAACCCGGACAGGATCTCCAGACGGAAGATCCTGCGGGCAATCTGACGCCGGATGATTCTGCGGGCAATCTGAACCCGGAAGATCCTGCAGGCAATCTCACGCCGGATGATCCTGCCGGAAATCTTGCACCGGAGGATCACGCGGATAATATACAGCCGGATGATCCTGCGGAGCACCCGGTCAACAACGTGCTGTAAGGAAAATTACAACAAGAACGATTTGCTATATCACCAATTCGGAAAGATAAAGTGCATAATTATTATCGAAATGAACGAAAGTCGAAATAAGGCTTGCAATCGTTAAGAAACTGTGGTAAAATGACTAATATGTATAACACAAACTGGCGCAGTATTTTCTGATGCGCTGAATGTGTCGAATGGAGGAACTAGGATGACTGATTTTGTGTATGAAGATTCTTTTGATCCGCAGGTAAACATCAAAGTCGTCGGTGTCGGCGGCGGCGGCGGCAATGCGCTTGACTGCATGGTGCAGGCTGATGTCAAGAATATTGAGTATATTGCAGTGAATACCGATGCGAAGGCTCTGCTTAATTCCAAGGCTCCCACGCGTATCCAGATCGGTGCGAAGCTCACCAAGGGACGCGGTGCGGGCAACCGTCCGGAAGTCGGCAAGCAGTCCGCTGAGGAAAACCGCGATGAGATCAGCAATGCACTCAAGGGTGCGGATATGATCTTCATCACCGCGGGCATGGGCGGCGGCACGGGTACCGGTGCAGCACCGGTCGTGGCACAGATCGCACAGGAGCTCGGCATCCTGACGGTTGCGGTCGTCACCAAGCCGTTCGCATTTGAGCGTGAGCAGAAAATGGCACAGGCTGAGCGCGGCATCGAAACGCTCAAGCAGTATGTCGATTCCCTGATCATCATCCCGAACGAGCGTCTGCTTGTCGGTATGGACAAGCCGCTGACGATGCGCCAGAGCTTTGCGATGGCGGATGATATCCTCAAGACCGGTGTCAAGTCCATCTCCGACCTGATCGTTGAAGACGGCTATATCAACCTCGACTTCGCGGATGTGTCCACGATCATGAAGGGCGCCGGCTATGCACATATGGCAATCGGCCACGGCTCCGGCAAGAATAAGGCGGACGAGGCTGCTTCCGCAGTTATTTCCAGCCCGCTGCTCGAGACCTCCATTTCCGGCGCAAAGCGTCTGCTCATCAACATCGCGATGAGCGAAGATGTGCTGTCCCAGGATGTCGATGCGGCAACGCAGAAGATCACCGAGACCGCAGCACCGGGCGTCGAAGTCATCCTCGGTACCGCGTTCAAGGAAGAGATGAGCGACGAAATGGTCATCACGGTCATCGCTGCCGGTTATGAGGAAAAGGACGCTCCGGAGACCGCTCTGCCGGAGAGCTTTGTGCAGCAGCAGGTTCAGCCGCAGGCAGCGCATAAGATCAGCAATCCGCTCGTGAACGAGGGATTTGTCCCTGTTGAGCCGCGCCGTCAGCAGCAGCAGAGACCGTCCGGTGCGATTC
>JAFZPL010000198.1 GCA_017550355.1 Oscillospiraceae bacterium
GCCGTAGGTATCAACGATGATCTTTCTGCCGGTCAGACCTGCGTCACCCTGCGGGCCGCCGATGACAAATCTGCCGGTCGGGTTCACGAAGATCTTGGTGTTCGCATCGAGCATATTTGCCGGAATGATCGGCTTGATCACGAAGTCGATCATATCCTCGCGGATGCGCTCAAGCTCCACGGATGCGGAGTGCTGCGTGGAAATGACCACGGTGTCGACGCGGACAGGCTTGCCGTTCTCGTCATATTCAACGGTGACCTGCGTCTTGCCGTCCGGACGAAGATAGTGCAGCGTGCCGTTCTTGCGCACATCGGTCAGGCGGAGCGCCAGCTTGTGTGCAAGGGAGATCGGCAGCGGCATCTTTTCGGGGGTTTCGTCGCAGGCAAAGCCGAACATCATGCCCTGGTCGCCGGCACCCTGCTGGTCGTTTTCGTCGCTTGCGGCATCGACGCCCTGTGCGATATCGCTGGACTGCTGGTCGATCGAGGTCAGCACTGCGCAGGTGTGACCGTCGAAACCGTATTTTGCGCGGTCATAGCCGATATCGACAATGACCTCGCGTGCGATTGCAGGAATGTCGATCTTGGCACTGGTGGAGATCTCACCCATCAGCATGACCATGCCGGTCGTGGTGCAGGTCTCACACGCGACTCTGCCCATCGGGTCTTTTGCAAGAATTGCGTCAAGCACTGCGTCAGAGATCTGGTCGCAGATTTTGTCGGGATGTCCTTCTGTCACGGATTCCGAAGTGAAAAAGCGCTTCATTTTCATATTCCTCCCATAAAATTTGGCATAAAAAAGCGGCAGCCTGAACGGTTGCCGCCTGATTTACCTGCTAGCAACCCTCATCTTTCGGCAGTACGCTGCCGTGGGAATTGGCACCATTCATACAGGATGTATGCGGTTGCCGCGGCTTCACAGGACCCGTTCCTCCGCCGCTCTTGATAAGGCTTACGGCATTATTATACACGAAATCTATCGGTTTGTCAAGAGGTTACGCAAGAATCGGAATGGCGCATCAAAAATGCCTAGTATTTCGGTAAGGATTAGGCGAAAGCAACAAGGGAGACGGCATCTCCCCCTCGCCCGCTCACTGCATAAAGATCGACAGGAACTGCGTGCCGGAATCGCCCGAATAGACCGTGATCGCGCCGCCGTGCGCCGAGAAGATCTCCTTCGAGATTGCCATGCCCACGCCCGTATTCTGCGGCGATTTCGATTCCGTCTTCCGGAAGCGGTCGAACAGATGCGGGATCTCCGAAAGCGGGATGCCCCGCCCGTTGTCGATGACCTGCAGCTTCACCGCAGCCGGCAGCTCTGTCACCACCACCTTCACCTCGGTGCATTCCGCATGATCGACCGCATTTTTCAGCAGATTTTCCACTGCCTCGCAGAACCATACCCTGTCATGCTGCATATGCGGTCTGCCGCTGATCTCCACCTTTACCGCGATGCCGTGTTCCCTGCAAAGGGGTTCCACGCGCTCCGCCGCCATCGTACAGGTTGCTGCAATATCCGTATCCGCAAGCTGATACTGCACCGCATCCGCGCTCAGCCGGCTCAGCTTCAGCACGTTCAGGATCAGATCTTCCATACCGTCCAGATGCAGCGTGATCTCCTCCGCAAGACGTGCCTGCTCATCCTCCGGCAGCGGCAGCGAATCCAGCATATCGCGGTTCAGCCGGATCACAGCAAGCGAGGTTTTCAGCTGATGCGAGAGATTCACAAGCAGATCGGTGTGCAGCTTCTTCTGCTTAACCAGCTTGAGATATGCCGCATGGGTGCGCCGTGCCAGACGCTCCACATTATTGCAGAGACGGCGGATCTCACCCGTTTCACTGCCGAGCTGCGCAATGCTGATCTCATCCGGCAGCTTCGACAGACGTTCCGCCTCCGCGGAAAGCAGCGCCAGTTCCTTGTAAATGCGGTCGGTCTGACGGTATGACCAGATCAGCATGGCAAGCAAAAACAAACCGGAGATCCCGAAGCTCAGCAGGAAGCAGCGCAGCCACGCCGCGCGGAATTCGCTGTAATAATACAGAGGTTTTCCTTCGGCGAACAGGGCGGTGATACTGTCCGCGGCGAAATAGGAACCCATCGCACAGACCGCTGCCGCCGCAAGGATCAGGACAACGCCGCCGATGACGATCCGGCGCAGCGACTGGTTATTCACAAAGCGGTCTGTTCCCCGTACGGAATACCTCATGCCTTATCCCCCCGCACCCACTGATAGCCCATGCCGCGCTTGGTGAGGATCTGCCCGAAATGCGCACTGCTGAGCTTTTCGCGCAGACGGCTGATATGCACGGAGAGCGTGTTGTCGTTGACATAGCTGCCCTTGCTGTCCCAGCAGGCGGCGAGGATCTGTTCACGGGTGACATAATGGCCGGTGTTCTGGATCAGATAGCGCAGCAGCGCTTCCTCCGCGGCGGTGAGTTCCATATCCGGCAGCTCGGAACGCGGCTGCACACGCCGGAGATTCGCCTTGATGCGCGAAAGCAGCTCCGCAAGACGGAAGGGCTTCGTAATATAGTCATCGCCGCCGGCATCGAGCCCCGAAACGATCTCCTGTTCCTCGCTGCAGGAGGTCAGAAAGAGCACGGGTGCATCGGTGATCTGCCGGATCGCTTCACAGCATGTATAGCCGTTCATATCCGGCATCATCACATCCAGCAGAATCAAATCCGCCTGTGCGCACTGTGCGATGCCGTCCGTTCCGTTCTGCGCGGTCAGGACATTATAGCCGGAGGTGCGCACCGCAAGCGCGATATTCCGGCAAAGGATCGTGTCATCATCCACAATCAGGATCGTATACAAATCTCATATCCCCTTTTTCTGTTTTCCTATATTATACAGCATCCGCGCTATTTTTGCAAGCGCAAAAAACGGGCGGGAATGCGCTCCCGCCCGTGTTGTGGATTACAGCTCAACGTCCCAGCCGCCCGCTATATATCTGCGGAGCAGCGTGACATCCTTGAGATTCACCTTGCCGTCGCCGTTGATGTCAGCGGCAGTCTCATCCAGAACGACAGTCCAGCCGCCCGCGATGTATCTGCGCAGGATCGTCACGTCCTTGAGATTGACTGCGCCGTCGCCGTTCATGTCGCCCTTCACTGCCGCAGGTTCTCCGGCCTTACCGAGCGAAATGAATTTCTTTTCCATAAGTGCAGCCTTTTCCTCTGCCACAGTGCCCTCATAGCCGGTGATCGCCCGAAGGGATCTTGCCTCCGCGAGCGCCCAGTCGCCGATCTCCTTGATGGTGGACGGGAATGTGAAGGAATCAACAGCATAGCAGTAGCCGAATGCTGTCTCTTCAAGGATCTCCACACCCTCCGAAAGCACGACTGTCTTCATCTTGGTGCACTGCGAGAACGCGCCTGCATGCACGATTTTCACGCTGCCCGGCACAGTCACGGCAGGAATTTTGCTGCAGTCTGCAAACGCCCCCTTACCGATGTATTCCAGTCCCGCCGGCAGTTCAACCGAGGCGAGCTTTTCGCAGTCATAGAACGAATCCGTTCCAATGTGCTTGACGCCCGCAGGCAGATCCGCGGTCACGAGTGCATTGCAGCGATAGAACGCGTAGTCACCGATCACAGTGACCGTTCCGGGAATGGTGATTTCGGTCAGCGCCTTGCAATTGTAGAACAGCTTGTTGGGGATCTTTGTCATGCCCGCCGGAAGCGTTGTGGTTTCCAGTGCGCTGCATTCGTAGAAAATACTGTTTCCAAGCGTAGTCACGCTGTCCGGGATCGTAACATCGGTCAGCTTTGTGCACTTGGAAAATGCATTGTTGCCGATGGTTTTGACGCTGTCCGGAATCTGCACGGCACTGAGCAGATTGCATTCTGCAAACGCATACGGGCTGATTTCGACAACGCCGTCCGGAATCGCGACCTGGTCTTCCGCATAGAGCCCGTCCACCAGCACGTTGTTGATGATCACAACCGGATTCTGCTCGCGCTTTTCTTCCAGCCACGGTGTATTGGCGAAAGCATATTCGCCGAATTCCTTGACCGATGCCGGAATCGTGAGATTTGCAAGAGATTTGTTCTCGCGGAACGCGCCCGGCGCAATCGCCGTGACCGTGTCCGGAAGCACAACCGTTTCGCCGGCTTTTGCACCGTCAACCACAACGCCGTTCAGAATGAGAAGCGGATTTTCCCTCTGCTGTGCGGTCAGCCACTTGGTCTTTTTGAACGCATCCAGACCGAAGTATTTCACGCTCTGCGGGATCGCGATTTCCAAAAGCTCCGTGCAGTAGCTAAACGCGTATCTGTCAATGGAAGTGAGGCCGTCCGGCAGTGTCACCGAGGTCAGCTTCGCACAGCTGTCAAACGCGTACGCGCCGATCGTCTTCAGGTTCTTGGAAAACGTGATCTCAGGGAGGACTTTGCATCCCGAGAACGCATATTCGCCGATGGAAGTCACAGAATCCGGCATTTCGACTGTTTTGAGCAAACCGAATTTATTGAATGCGTAATCGCCGATGCTTGTGACACCGTCATCAATCACGATCTTCTTGACTTTCATGTACAGATCATCCCATGAAGCCGTGCTGGAATACGTAGAGAAATCTTTTGTGAAATCCGCCATGGCGCCCTGACCGGAGATGCGCAGCGTGCCGGAATTGACGTTGAACGTCCATGTCAGCGTGTCGCTGCATCTTCCTTCCGTTGCAATGTCGGCTGCATCTGCGGTCATGCCGGTTTCCGCCGGCACAAACGCGCCGCTTCCGAGCATCAGAGCCGCAAGCGCAATGGATAAGACCTGTTTTTTCATATTGATTCTTCCTTTCTGCCTTTGGCAAAAAATAATAATACCATTATACATCCAACGAAGAAAAAAAACAAGTCCATTCTGACAAATCAGAAAAATGCACAAAGGAACACCGCACAGCAGGGAATCCGGCATATTAGATTAAATTTGTTATCTTGTTCACAAAAAATTCATCGGCAAAAGTCTGGACAAATCGCAGGAAATATGCTATAATAAATAGACCGTTTACGCGGATCTGTGGATTTAGCCCGCTTTCAGCGGGAGGTTTCACCTTCCCTCACCTGCGTTTACCGGATTATTACAATGAAAGAGGTGAATTTGACATGCTTCGTAAAGAGGAAAAGACTGAGGTCATCCTCGCAAATGCTACCCACGAGGGCGACACCGGTTCCCCTGAGGTGCAGATCGCGATCCTGACCCGCCGCATCAACGACCTCAACGCCCATCTGAAGGCACACAAGCACGACCACCACTCCTACCGCGGTCTGCTGAAGATGGTCGGTAAGCGCCGCAATCTGCTCGGTTACCTGAAGAAGAAGGACATCGAGCGTTACCGCGCTACCATCGAGCGTCTCGGTCTGCGTAAATAATTGCGCACAATTGCAGAGAGGGGGCGTTCTCGCTCCCTCTGTCTGCATATGATCCTGCGCCGGAGCAATCCATGAATAAAGAACAGGATACCGCGCTGTGCGGGGCAGATTGTTCTTTATTCACGGTTCGTTCCGGCTTCCCACATTATAAAAAGGAGGATTCTTCCAAATGTTTGAGAAGCACAGAATTTTCAAGACCACATTCTGCGGCAGAGAGCTCTCTGTCGAGACCGGCAAGACCTGCGAGCTGTCCAACGGTTCCTGCTGGGTGCGCTGCGGCGACACTGTCGTCATGGCGAACGTCACCGCAAGCGAAAAGCCGCGCGAGGGCGTCGATTTCTTCCCGCTTTCCGTTGATTACGAGGAGCGTCTTTACTCCGTCGGCAGAATTCCCGGCAGCTTCATGAAGCGCGAGGGCAAGCCCACTGAGCACGCCATCCTCACTTCCCGCTGCGTCGACCGCCCGATCCGCCCGCTCTTCCCGAAGGACATGCGCAATGACGTCTCCGTTGTGATGACCGTTCTGGCTGTCGATCAGGATGTTATGCCGGAGATCATCGGCATGATCGCAACCTCCGTTGCAATCACCATTTCCGATATTCCGTGGAACGGCCCGATCGGCGGCTGCGAAGTCGGTCTGGTGGACGGTGAGATCATCCTCATGCCCGACAAGGCACAGCGCTCCGTCACCGATCTGAAGCTGACCGTTGCTGCGACCGAGAAGAAGATCGTCATGATCGAAGCAGGCGCAAACGAAGTCCCCGAGGATCAGATGCTCGACGCGATCCTCAAGGCACACGAGGAGATCAAGAAGCTCGTCGCGTTCATCAACGAGATCCAGAAGGAGATCGGCAAGCCGAAGTTCACCTTCGAGTCGATGGAAGTCGATCACGACCTCTTCGACGCCATCACGGCATTTGCACGCAAGGATATCGAATTCGCACTCGATACCAATGACAAGAACATCCGCGAGGCAAGACTGTCTCCGGTGAAGGACGCTATCCACGCAAAGTTCGATCCGGAGAACGAGAACCGCATCCCGATGATCGACGA
>JAFZPL010000199.1 GCA_017550355.1 Oscillospiraceae bacterium
ACTGCGGCAGCAGTGAGAAAAATGCAAAGAATTGTTGGATGCTATGCGGATGGCGTCTTTGGACCTGAAACCCGCAGACGCACCATGTCGCCGGCACAGTGCAATTACGATTATTGATTTTCCGTTCTTAAAAAATGAGTGATCCCGTCGGAACAATTGATCCGGCGGGATTCTTTCTGTATCTCAGTGAATTTTCTCCTTGCTTTTTTTTCCGTTTTGTGGTATGATATAGATATGTATACCCATAAACTAAAAAAGGAGGCTTTTCTGTATGGCAGACCATCAGCGTTTTACCGTAACCCTGCAGCAGATCATTGATGAATTCAAGCTCGAGGTGCTCTATGTGCCGGGCAAAGCCGAGGATATTCTCATCTCCGAGAACGATATTACCCGTCCGGGACTTCAGCTCATGGGCTTTTATGAGTATTTCAATCCCGAGCGTATCCAGATCATCGGCAAAATGGAGTTCGCATACCTCTCCACCATTGCCGAGAGCGACCGCGTCGAGCACCTGACCAAGCTCTTCGCACAGCATATCAAATGTCTGTGCCTCTCCCGCGGACTGCCCTGCTTTGCTGAGATGCTCAATCTCGCAAAGACCTACTCCGTGCCGGTTCTGCGCACATCTGAATCCACATCGCATTTCACGAGCAATCTGCTCTCCTTCCTGAACCTTCATCTCGCACCGCGTGTCACCAGACACGGCGTGCTCATCGAGATTTACGGCGAGGGCATCTTCATCACCGGTGAGAGCGGTGTCGGCAAGAGCGAATGCGCAATTGAGCTCGTCAAGCGCGGCCACCGCCTCGTTGCGGACGATGCCGTCGAACTGCGCAAGGTCTCCAATACCCAGCTGGTCGGTACATCGCCGGACAATATCCGCCACTTCCTTGAGCTGCGCGGCATCGGCATCATCAATGTCCGCAGACTCTTCGGCATGGGCGCCGTCAAGCTCCAGCAGGAGATCGACATGTTCATCGAGCTGGAGCCGTGGGACAAGAACAAGGTCTATGAGCGCATGGGCGTGGATGAGCAGTACACCACCATTCTTGGCGTGAAGGTGCCGTCCATGACCATCCCCGTGAAGCCCGGCAGAAACACCGCGGTCATCATGGAGGTCGCCGCTATGAACTCCCGCCAGAAGAAGATGGGCTACAATGCCACCGCAGAGCTCCTGCACCAGCTCGGCTATGCGGATGAGGACATCCAGGGCAAAGAGATCATCAAGGACTTCGATCAGTATTGATGGAACACATTCAGATCGCGGCAGATCTGCACACGCACACTGTCGCTTCGACACATGCCTATTCCACGGTGCAGGAAATGGCGCATGCAGCAGAAGCAAGGGGACTGACGCTGCTCGGCATCACCGATCACGGCCCCGCTTCGCCGGATGCGCCGCACAAATGGCATTTTCATAACTATAAGATCCTGCCGCGCCGCATCGGGAGCGTCTGGCTCCTGAAGGGCGCGGAGGCGGATATCATCGACGAATTCGGCACGCTGGATATGGACGAAAAGGAGATCTCCTTCTGTGAGTGGGTGGTCGCCTCGTATCACACTGCCTGCGTGAGCTTTGAGCGGAAGCCGGAGCTCGTCACGCAGGGCTATCTGCGTGTCTGTGAGAATCCGCATGTCGATGTGATCGGGCATCCCACAACGGCGATGTTCCCGTTTGATTATGAGCCGTGCATCAAGCGGTTCAAGGAATACGGCAAGCTGGTTGAGATCAACGAAAGCTCGCTCCAGTGGAAGCCCGGTGCGCTTCAGAACGCGAAGGTATTCTATGCACTCTGCAAGAAATGGGATGTTCCCATTGTGCTGAATACGGATGCGCACTATGCGGGGCTGGTCGGTAAAACACCGATCGCCGAACAGCTGCTTGCCGATATGGATTTCCCGCGCCGCCTGATCTGGAATCTCGACGCCGAGCGCATCAAGGAGATGGCTTCGGCAAAGCGCGGCATACAGTTTGTCAATGAATATGACTGACGCTGACGGATCATTCCGCACAGCTGAAAGGAGTTTCCATGCTTGATATTCAAGAGCTTGCAATGATCTGCCGGCAGCACGGGATCGGCTGTCTGCTGAACGAAAAGCTCAGTTCCCACGTCACCTTTCGCGTAGGCGGAGAATGTCCTGCGCTGCTCACCCCGAACAATGTCTCGGATACCAAGCTGATTTTGCAGTATCTGCGGGCAAATCAGATCCCACATGCTCTCATCGGCCGCGGCAGCAATCTGCTCGTGCCGGATCAGGGCTATCCGGGCGTGGTCGTCAAGCTGGGCGGAGAGCTCGCCAACAAGATTCAGACCGACGCCGAGCGCTGTACCATCACGGCAGCAGCGGGACTGAACCTCAAGAAGCTCTGCGTCGCCGCTTTGCAGGCTTCGCTCACAGGACTCGAATTTGCATACGGCATCCCCGGAACGGTCGGCGGCGCGGTCTATATGAACGCGGGCGCCTATGACGGGGAATTTTCCGGTGTGCTGGAGCGCGTGCGCATCCTCGACAGCCGGCTCAACGATCTCGTGCTGAGCGCGAAAGATCTGAACATGTCTTACCGCCACAGTGCATTCATGGCAGAGCTGCGCGGAGCAGTTATCCTGAGCGCAACGGTGAAGCTGACACCCGGCAACGCGGAGGAGATCCGTGCAAAGATGCAGGATCTGCTCGGCAGACGGCAGACGAAGCAGCCGCTGGAATATCCGAGCGCGGGCAGCACATTCAAGCGTCCCGCCGGCAGCTATGCATCCAAGCTGATCGACGAATGCGGTCTCAAGGGATACCGCGTCGGCGATGCACAGGTCTCCACCAAGTACGCCGGCTTTGTGATCAACCGCGGCAATGCGACCTATGCAGAGATCATCGCCGTCTGCAAGCATGTGCAGGAGGTCGTCGAGGCGCAGACGGGCTATCATCTGGAGCTTGAGCCGGAGATTCTCGCGCCGCAGCCGAATTTTTCGGAATAATGCGTATACAAATATCTAAGATCTAAGAAGGACATAAAAAATAGAAAACAGAGGTCTGTGAAACAACATGATAGAATTACTGCTCGTTACGGGCATGGCGGGCGCCGGAAAAAGCTCTGCGCTTGCTGCCCTGGAGGATATCGGCTATTACGCGATCGACAATCTCCCGCTCGCGATGTTGGAACCGTTTATTCAGCATACCGCGCAGAAGGGCGGCAGATACTCGCGCACAGCAGCCGTGATCGATATTCGCTCCTGCCACCGTTACTCGGAGCTTTCTGAGGCATACCGCGAGATGAAGGAGAAATATTCCGGCGAGGTGCAGTTCCGGATGCTGCTGCTGGAGGCATCCGAACAGGTGCTCCTGAACCGGTTCCGCACAAACCGCCGCGCCCATCCGCTTGCCATGCGCCGCTATGAGGGCGACCTGATCGCCGCGATCCAGTACGACCAGAGCCATCTGCAGCCGCTCAGAGCCTGTTCGGATTTCATTCTCGACTCCTCGCTCACATCCAATTCGCAGCTGAAGGATCAGGTGAAAAACCTATTCATGCCGCATATCACCGACGTGATGCCGATCCAGATCATGAGCTTCGGCTTCAAATACGGCGCACCGCTCGAAGCGGATCTCGTGTTCGATATGCGATGTCTTCCGAACCCCTATTATGTGCCGGAGCTGCGTGAAAAGACCGGTGTCGACCGCGCCGTGCAGCGGTATGTGATGGATGCGCCGGAATCGCAGGAATATTTCAAGCGCGTGACCGAGATGCTGAAATTCCTGATCCCGCTCTACATCCGCGAGGGCAGAACACAGCTTGTGGTCGGATTCGGCTGCACCGGCGGACAGCACCGCTCTGTGACCTTTGCGGAGCTCGTCTCCGAGGAACTGCGCAAGTCTGATCTGATGATCCTGACGCATCACCGCGACTACAAAAAGGATCGTCACAACAGCAACGTCCAAGGGTAAGCGGGGAAACCCGCCGGCATTTTCGCGTGCCGAGCCCCTGTCAATGCTTTCGTTACTTTATCTACTAAATTAACAAAAGGAGCGTGACTGATGATTGTCCTCCTTTTCCAATACTGCCAAAACTGAGATCTGCGGTGCGATCCGGAGCGATGCCGACCGCAGAGCCTTTCTTGCGGGCTGTCTGATGACGGCGCGGCACGGCACCGGCGGCGCTGTGCTGCATACTGAATGTACGGCGATCGCTGCGATCATGCCGAAGCTGCTGGCATCTGTTAAAACGCCGTTCACGGTCGATACGGAATACCGCACGCGCACGAACAAGCCCGCCGTCTGGGAATATACGCTGTCCGCGCTGCCGGAGACCGGATTTTCGGCGGAGGATATCCCGCAGCATCCGCTGATTCTGTCTGGGCTGTTTTCGCTCTGCGGGAGCGTGACCGATCCGAACTCCGGCTATCATCTGGAGCTTGTGCTGGCGGATGCGGATTTTGCTGTCCGCCTGCAAAAGATCCTTGCGGAGATGGTGCCGCCGCTCGCGATGAAAACGGCGCAGCGCAACCAGTACACCGTGCTGTATTTGAAGCACAATGAACAGATCAGCGATGCACTGATGCTGATGGGCGCACAGAATTCGGCGTTCAGTCTGATGAATCTGTATGCGGAGAAGAATCTGCGGAGTCAGACAAACCGGCGCATGAACTGCGATCTTGCGAATATTGACAAGACTGTTGCGGCAGGAGAACAGCAGATCCGGGATATCGCGCTGATCCGGGAAACAATGGGGCTGGATGCGCTGCCGGAGGATTTGCAGGAGATTGCGCGGGTGCGATTGGATGCGCCGGAATCGACGCTGAGTGAGCTGGGTGCGATGCTGCATCCGCCGCTGTCGCGTTCGGGCGTGCATCACCGTCTGGCAAGGATCGCGAAGATCGCACAAAAGATGCGCACACAGCCATAACTAAACAGCAAAGAACCGTCCGGAGCACCAACTCCGGACGGTTCTTTATATATAGTATACGGATCAGTTCTTCGGACCGATCTTGGTGATGCCGCCCATGAACGGAACGAGCACCTCCGGAATGGTGATGGAGCCGTCTGCGTTCTGGTAGTTCTCCATGATCGTGAGCATGGTGCGTCCGGTTGCGGAAGCAGTGCCGTTGAGCGTGTTGATATACTGCTTGTTGCCGTCCTTGTCAATATATTTGATATTCAGGCGGCGGGACTGATAGTTGGTGAAGTTGCCGACAGAGGTGACCTCGCCGTATTCGCCGTTATCGCCCTTGCCCGGCATCCATGCTTCGATGTCGTACTTCTTGAACGCCGGAGCGCCCATATCGCCGGAGCAGATGCGGATGACGCGGAACGGGATCTTGAGATCCTGGTAGATCTCCTTCTCGATGCCGAGAAGCTCCTGGAGCGCATCTTCACCGGTCTCGTTGGTGGTGAACTGGTACATTTCGACCTTGGTGAACTGGTGGACGCGGTAAAGACCGTAGCCTGCTCTGCCTGCTGCGCCTGCTTCAGTACGGAAGCAGTGAGAGAGCGCACAGAACTTCATCGGCAGATCCTTCTCCTCAAAGGTCTGGCCGGAGAGCATGCCGCCGATGGTGATCTCAGCAGTCGCGATGAGGTTCAGATCCATGCCCTCGATGTTGTAAATATTGCGCTCGCCGCCGCGGGGATTGAAGCCGGAGCCGCGGAGAATATCGGATTTTGCAAGATCCGGAGTGATCAGCGGGGTGAAGCCCTTCTTGATGAGCTTCTGGAAGCAGAACTGCTGGATCGCGAGGTCGAGCAGAACGAGCTCATTCTTGAGGTAATAGAACTTGGTGCCGGCGACCTTTGTGCCTGCATCCAAATCGATCAGATCAAGCGCTTTGCCCAGCTCCACATGATTCTTCGGGGTGAAATCGAACTTGGTCGGCTCCATGAAGCGGTCAACCTCGACGTTGAGGTCTTCGTTCTTGCCGATCGGCGTATCGTCTGCCATCATGTTCGGGACGGTGAACATGAGTGCCTGATACTCTGCCTCGAGATCGGTCAGCTCCTGCTGTGCTGCGGCGAGGGTTTCCTTGAGCTCCTTGCCCTTTGCGACGATCTCCTGACGCTCTGCATCGGAAGCAGCGGACTTGATCTTCTTCTGGTTCTGGTTGATCTCCGTGCGGGTGCCTTCCACCTTTGCGCGGACATCCTTCAGGGTACGGTAGACAGTGAGCAGGCGGTCGATATCACATTCCATATTGCGGTCAATGATATTCTGGCGAACCTTCTGCTCGTTTTCAACGATATATTTGATATCAAGCATGGTTACGATCTCCTTAGAAAAGATATTTTTGCGTTCTTATTATACCACTTTTCCCCTGTTTTGTCAAGGCGGCGCGGAGTCTCCGCCGGCGATTTGTTTCCGGTGTTTTACGAACCGACATGAAACGGAGTGCGACGTAAAAGGCTTCCGTTTGATATCTGACCGGGGAAAAAAGCTGCGAAGCGGAAATGCTTCACAGCTTATAACGATGATTTCAGGTAAGTACAGCAACCAAACCTGTTTCGCGGTTCAATAGAACAGCTTTCGGATAAGTCCCGCTGAACCAATACAGTTCAGCATGGTCTAAATTATCATGAAATGATTCTCTCAATCGCATTTGGCTGCAAAACCATTCAATATCACTTTTGGCTTTATCATTGTCTTCATCATTGATTCTGACATCGCAGTCCAGACCTTTATAGTAATCGGCGTACAGATCAATCGTGGCAGCATCCGTATGAAACATTAAGTATGACGACGGATGGTAGTCCTGTGCGATCATACTTCCTTGCGTCCGAAAGGAGTAATCTTCACACACCGAGGTGAGTTTTTCCGGCAGCAATTGCTTATAGTAATCTGCATTGCTGCCAAATACACCGTAAGCATAATCTAATCTTTTGATTTCGTACAGAGATTTGGTGTGAGAAAATGTCACAAGCAGAATCATAGGGGTATAAAATGCCGCGATACATAGAATGGTAATTACTCTTGCAATATATAATACGATTTTCCCCTTCTGAAGTTTGGAAACAATACTGTATATCCCACCAAGCAGCAGTGCTGCGGTAAATGCAATAAAAAACAAATACCCTGAAATTGCAGAAGTATACATGAGAGCGAAAAGCCATACGGGAAATACAATATGCAGAATCAAAATAATCCTGTTCGCTCTTTGAAGCGGCGTTTTTTTCTCCTGTTCCATCCCAGCACCCCTGATATGATATAATCCCTTTTCATTCATTCCCATCAGTCCGAAAGACCGCTGTATTTCACCCACAGGAACGTATCGTCCTTCAGTGCCATCCAGCTTCTGCCGCCATTGCCGCTGCAGCGTTCTTCACCAATGCTGTACAGCTTGACATCGTTGAAAAACGAAAGCATTTCCAGTGCATTCTGCGGCAGCGCATAGTCCTTGTAAGAGCATGTGCTCCGATCATATATTGCATTCACGCAGATGTATCCTGTCATATTGTCAATACTGTCTTCTGTCAGTTCAAGTTCCTTGTATTCCAGATACTCCCGCACAGGTACACCCAAGTGATTGTTCAGCTTATCCCGTCTTTGTTCGTCGTCCTGCCATTCCTTGTCAGCATCGAACTCCTCATAAAGCGTTGGTGCAGCGATCATTACCTGCACTGCGGCTTCTTCAAAATGATCACGAACAAAGCCCTTTTCAAATCCGATGGCAGAAATGCAAAAGAACGCGTTCAGGGAATTCGGTATGCGAAACTCGAAATGCTTTGTTTCCGTTTTCGCCCATTTCATCTCCGAAGCGATAGCCGCAAGCGTTCCAAAGTCTTCCAGTAAGCTCCGAAAGGATGCAAGCTGTTCATCTGTCATAAACCGGGCTCCTTTCCTCTTTCACCGACTGCATGTGTGCGTTGTTTATTCTTCCATCGGCATTCCGGCCGCTATATAATCCTGCAGAGGGAGCAGCACACCGAAATCGTTGTCCACATATACATTCTGCGGGAAATCCGTCTGCATCAGCAGATCGCGGACAGCTGCCGCATTTTGGTATACGATCGTGATTACTGCTTCTGCCTTGAATGGCAGCTTTTCCGTTTCATCCTGCCAATCGGATAAATCTGTGTCAAAGTCAAAATAGATATGTCCCTCAGGATATTCAGCGCAAAAGCGGTCATCTGACACCTGACAGGTTCCGGCTGCAGCAAAATGCTGCATTCCTTGAATGCCTGCAAGTGTCAGATCCCTGTCACCGAGGATGCTGATCCATTTCATATTCTCACTTCCTTACACCCTGTTTGCACACGTATTTGTAAACAGTATACCACAATCCCTCTGAAAAAGCAAGTCAGAGAGCGTCGGCCTCCGCAGGCTCAAGCCATTTTTCTTCTGAGTCGATGACGCAGCCGACTGTCAGCACGACCGATACAACTGTTTCTTCTGAACCTTCTTCCACGGAAACGACTGTTGTGCCGCCGGATGAAATGTGAAATTTACAATAAAAGACCATATCCAATCAATGACAGCGCCCGACTCACAAATGCAGCCTGTTCAGACTGCACCGTGAATCGGGCGCTTGTTATTTTGCTGGTTTATTTTTTATCGGACGCTGTGTTTTCCGCAGATTTTTCGTGAGGTGCAGGCACGCCGTGCAGGTATTCCGCATAGGTCATACCGAGCAGGATATAGAAGAACGGCGTTGTGTAGTAGATCGCTACACCGACCATCGAGCTGACGAAATAACAGACAGCCATGCAGAAGCAGATCAGTGTTTCTTTGCTGAACTTCCGGTTGTGGCGAAGGATGATCACGAAGATACTGACGACCGACGCGAAATAGAGCAGCGTCGTCGGAATGCCGAACGCCTCTGCATACTGCAGCAGCTCATTGTGCGGTGTGCCGATATCGTACTTGGTCAGCAGGCCCTCAACACCGAAGCCGAGCCACGGGCTTTCCTTCATGTGTTCGACCGTGCCTGTCCAGAGGCGCCAGCGCGTCGTACCTGCATTGCCGGCTTCGCTCGGATTTGCCGCGATACTCTGCACATCGCGCGTCAGCTGGAAGAAGCTTGAAATGACGGTGTTATACCAGATGCTCATCAAAGCGGTGCAGCCGAGGAAGATGCCCAGCGCGACAAGTGCGCCCACAAGATGCTTGCGGTCACGGATGATGCAGTATACCGTGAACGCGATCAGCACAAAGAGGACTGCCAGAAACGCGCCGAATGTGTCGTTCGGGATCAGGATCGTGATTGCGAAAAAGGCGCAGACCGCATTCAGAAATTTCAGCAGGAACTTCTCCTCATAGACGAACAGAAGCAGTGAGGCGATCGTAACAAGCGCCAGATAGTAAGCGTAGTGGTTGGAGTTGTGGAAGATGCCGTCAATGCGTTCGCCCGAAACGAACGAAACGCCGCCCATCCACTCCTGAATATGCGCAACAGCGTTCACCGGCACCGATGTAAGGACCAGAATATAGAGCAGCACACGCTTGAACTTGTTGTTCCAGATCATTACGCCGCAGAAGAAATAGCAGATCACATACAATATATATGAATAGATGCTCTCATTCATATAAGGGTGGCCTTCCAGGTCGTATACGGTAGCGCCGCGGATCAGTGTGACCGCAAGGATCGCTGCCGCAAAGAGCAGCATGAGCATGACCGGGATGAACCGTTTCCACCTTGCCTTGAACACATCGCCGAGCTCCTTCCGCCGCTGCAGGAACCGCATCACGAGACAGACATAGAAAAACTGTGCCGCAAAGCAGGCTGCGATGTTCACCGCCTTCATCATTTCCTGGTAGACGGCGCGGGCGTAATCATGATTGAGCAGCAGCGGCGATTCGGGATCCCTCCAATTTGGGTTGTCCTGATCAATGAAGCGCAGCACCAGCTGCAGAAAGGGCGAAAGAATGAAGATGCCGACTGCAAACAGCATGAACGCATTCGACAGCTTCTCCAGCGCACGCTGTTTCATTTCCTTTTCGACGGTAACGGGCATTGCAGAGCCTCCTTGTCCGGTTAAATTTGCCCCTATATTATACCACGCTTTCCGGACAGTGTCAAGCAACAGAACAGAAAATCCCCCGCCGGACAGTCTCGGCGGGGGAAGGAATATTCATTCAGGACAGATCAGTCACCAGCTTTTCGGCATCCTCCGCAGAAAGCGGGCGCCCCCAGATGAAGCCCTGCACCAGATCGCAGCCGATGCTGCGGAGTGCTTCCAGCTGTTCCGGTTCCTCCACGCCTTCGGAGATCACGTCCAGCCCCATGATATGTCCCATGGAGATCATTGCCGCGACATACTGCTTGGAGCGTTCGTTCGTGGTGATCTTATCAATGAACGATTTGTCGATCTTGAGCAGGTCTGCCGGAAATTTATTGAGGTAGCTCAGCGAGGAATAGCCTGTCCCGAAATCGTCGATTGCCAGCTTGATGCCCATATGCTTCAGCTCGTTGATGCACTGCAGAGCCTTGTCGGCGGAGTCAATCAGGACAGACTCGGTGATTTCAATTTCCAGCTGTTCCGGCGCGATCCCGGTCTTATCCAGCAGCGCACGGATTTCCTCGATGAAGCCGTTATTCATCAGATGCCGGACGGATGCATTCAGGCTCAGTGTCAGACTGCGGTTCGTTTTTCGGATGACTCTGCTGAAAAATGTGGTCGCCTTCCGGAACACCATGCTGTCCACCTTGTCGATCAGACCGACCTTTTCTGCGATCGGAACAAACTCTCCGGGCGGGATCATGCTGCCGTCGGAATCCTTCATGCGGGCAAGCGCCTCAAATCCGCGGAGCTCATGCGCCATGTTGTACTGCGGCTGGAGGTGGAAAAAGACCGTGCTGTTTGCCAGTGCCGAACGGATCTTGCTCTCGATCTCCAGTGTGTGTTCGTCGCGCAGGATTTCTGCCGTGAACCGGAGGATATGGTCGCTGCTGTTTGCCTTCTTGATCTCATTCATGGCGGCATTTGCATGAGAAATAAGCGCATCTGCCGTGCCGGCATCCGTGGGATACTCCGCATAGCCGAAGCTCGCCCGAACATAGAGATCACAGCCCTCGACGGTCAGATGGTGGCTGAGGGCTTCGACATAACGGATGATCGCATCCAGCAGCGCCTGATCCGTATCATAGCCTGAAATGACCAGCAGGAATTCGTCACCGTCGATGCGTGCAATATAGTCCTTTGTTCCGCAGCTGTCTGCGGTCAGCGCTTTCCAGCGTTCTGAGATCTCGATCAGCACCTGATTGCCGGCATCCAGTCCGAGCGAATCGTTGATGCTCTTGAAATGGTTCAGGTCGATCGAAACAGCAGTGAAGCGCTTTTTCTCCCGGATGAGCGCCCCGATGTATTCCGTGCAGGCGAAACGGTTCGGCAGACCGGTCAGCGCATCGGTATAGCTCATATGCTGGAGACGCTGCAGAACCTTGTACCGTGCAATATGCGAGGAGATGAAGAATGTCGTGAGCTCCAGCGTTTCCTTGATGCGCATGGTCTCGTTCGTGTCGAAATTGGTCGCCCAGATATAACCGAGCACCTCATCACCCTGTCTGAGCGGGAAGAGCACGACGCTTCTGACACCCGCCTCCACGAGCGTCTGATACCAGGGATTGTTGATCCGGCTGATATACTCCATATCCTTCTGATCCTTGATGATGATGCAGTCGGTCTCGCCGCCGATCATATCTGCCCACGATGCAGCAATATGATAATAGCCTTCAAACTGCGTGACACGTTTGATTTTGCTGTCCTCTGCAAAATCTGTCGCGAGGATGGAGAAGTTCTGTTCGGCTTCGTTCATCAGCAGAACGGTGCAGCATTCCGCCTTGCAGATTCTGCGGATCTCTGAGATCACGCCCGCCATCGCGTCGGAAAGATTGTCGGCGCCGTGAAGACGGATGCAGGTCTGGAGCACATCATTGGAGGTCTGCGCCATTGCAGCGGTGCTGAGGACATTCTCCGCATCCTTGCTGACTACAGCGGTGTAGGTGCAGTAACGGATGGTTTCGGTTCCGCCCTTCAGCGGAATGGCATAGATATCGAACCAGATATCCAGTGTATCCAGATAGACATAGGTATGAACCGGCGTTTCCTGTACGGCAGCGCGGAAACAGATCTCCTCAAAGTTGCGGTTTTTGGGAAAATACTTGTCGTAGAGCGAATGCGGAACAAACGATGTTTCTCCGCCCGTCTGCATCTGATAAGCATCGCTGCGGAGACGCATTTCGATCATCTTAAGATAGCTCCGGTTGCCGGTCACGATGCGGATGTCACCGCAGCTTCCGTCGGGCAGCTTTTCGACTGATATGATGCCGGTCGGTGAGGAGATCGTTTCGGCAAATTTCTGAAAATCCATGGTGACTCCTTTCTGTGATTGTCAGACAGGAACGCTTTATCTGCTGCAGATCTTGCATTGCTGCATGTGTCTGATTCGTTCAGCTTGCATTTTGCATATAGTTTTCGTGTGAACAGCGCACAATAATATATTCATATTATACACTATATTAGAATAAAAATCAATAGACAAAATGTAAATTTTCCCTGCGGGCAGGCAGTGCCGGCATCCATTGCCGCGTTCCTTGCGCCCAAATAAAACGAAATCGCCCGTCTCGCGTTGGCGGTCTTTTGCAGACCATGCCGCGAGACGGGCGTCGTCGATTATGATTGGAATACAAGGAACGCAAAGACGGAAGAGGACACTGTCCGCAGCGGTCAGTTTGATCCGAGTGTTGCGAATTTCAGTGCATCATCTATGTTTTGCATCTTCATTGCATCCTCTACTGTTGTGTAGTGATAATAAGTGCCGTAGGGCGTGTAGGTCTTTCCGGTGTTTTCATCAATGTATGTGGTGTCGCCCACAACCGCCACACCATGTGTGTACAGGAAATTGATCGTGAAAGCAATTTCGTTCCACTGCGTCAGTTTCGGATAATATTCTTTCGCACGCAGCAGCACCGCCTCGATCTTGGAATGGGTTGCATCCAGGTTTTCCAGTTCCCGGCGGGTGAATTTGTATGTGCCGTCATATGCTTTTAGATTACTCGCAGTCACTTCTTCCTCCGGAAACATTTCGGAGAGAACGATATCCAGAGCGAGCGCGAGCTGTCTTGCCTCATCATTTGACGGAAGGCACATCTGGCACTTCTTGTACATATCTGTGAGTGTGATGTCGAGGATGAATTCTGCTTCTTCGTAGGTAAAGGCCTTTGGCGCTCTTCCGACGGCGCAGTGCTCATATTCGTCGTCGTAGCTTTCCAGGGTGTCTTTTGTATCGACATAAAGATCTTTGATTTTTTTGTCTTCCACGGTGAATTTCAGTTCGTGGAGATTCACGATGTCATTGTCATACTGCAGGATCTGATAATAGAACGGATTGTCCTCTTTTTTCAGATTCTGAAAGAAGAGGGCTGTTTCATAATGCTCGCCTTCCAGTTTGTCCATCGGGTAATCCTGCGCTTCCATGTCCAGCATCGCGGCCTGCACTGCCGCATACAGATTCTGTGCGGCCTGATTGGCGGCACGGATCTTTTCGCGGTCAGCCTGTTCGGCGGCAGAGTTTTTATTTTCGGCGGCAGCAGCCGTGGCGAGCACTGCGGTTTCGGCAGCGGTTGAGAGTGTGGCTGCTGCGGTGGTTTCCGAGACAGCTGCAGTTGTGGAAACGACAGTTTCCGACGCGGCGGTCTGGGCTGTGGTTTCAGCCATTGCGGTGGTCTGCGTTTCGATCGGAACGCTCGTGCCGCCGGCAGCGGGAACGGTTTCTCCGTTTGCGCAGGCGGTCAGCGTCAGGGCGCATACAGTCAGGCAGATCATTTTGCAAATCATATTTTTCGTTTTCATTTTGTCCTCCTCGCGGTATAGAAATATTCCGGGATGCTTGAAGAAAGGCACGGTCAGCTTCAATCGCGCGGTGCATATTTCAGGGCATCGTCAATGCTCTGCATCTTCATTGCTTCCTCCACAGTTGCGGCTTTGGGAAAAGTGCCATAGGGATCGTAGATCTTTCCGGTATTATCATCGGGGTATCTGGTGTCACCCACCACAGCCGCAGCCGGAAAGTTCATGTTATTGATTGTGAAAGCGATTGCATGCCACTGCGTCAGTTCCGGATAATATTCCTTCGCACGCAGCAGCAGTGCCTCGATTTTGGAATGTGACGCATCCAGATTTTGCAGTTCCTGTTGGGTGAACTTGTATGTGCCGTTATATTCATCTGCAGACTTGATCTCACCCGCCGTATCCAGATCGCACATGGCGCTGCACAAAGAACCGGCGAGTTTTTTTGCACCGTTATTTGCGGGCCAGCACATCTGGTAAACCTCGAAACTGTCTGCGGCGTTTATGTTGCGGATGCATTTCGCTTCCTCATAGGTGAAGCCTTTCTGCGGTCTGCCGACGGCATAGTGCTCCGGATCATTTTCGCCGAAGCTTTCCAGGATGTCTTTTGTCTCGACGTAAAGATATTTGATTTTTCCTTCTTCCACTTTGAACGTAAGTCTGCTGAGTTTCACGATGTCATTGTAATACTGCATGATCTGATAATAGAACGGATCAACCTCTTTTGTAATATCGGCCCAGTCTTCGCTTGTTAAAAAATGCGAGCCTTCCACCAGATCATCCACCGGGGGATCCTGTGCTTCCATGTCCAGCATCGCGGCCTGCACTGCCGCATACAGATGTTGTGCGGCTTGATTGGCAGCAGTGATCTTTTCGCAGTCAGCCTCTTTGGCAGCAGCGTTTTTCGTGTCAGCGGCAGCAGCCGTGGTGAGGGCGGAGGTTTCGGCAGCAGTCGAAAGCGCGGTAACTGCGGTGGTTTCCGATACAGCCGCAGTTGTGGAAACGACAGTTTCCGATGCGATGGTCTGGATGGTGGTCTGCACAGTGGTTTGTGCAGTGGTCTGCGTTTCGACCGGAATGCTTGTGCCGCCGGCAGCGGGAGCAGTTTCTCCGTTTGCACAGGCGGTCAGCGTCAGGGCACATGCGGTCAGGCAAATCATTTTACGAATCATTTTTTTCATAGTTTGCTCCTTTTTCTCGTGTTGCTGCATCATTCCGGGACGCTTGAAAAAAGCGCCGGATGCAAGCATTGTTCGGACTAACGGCATTATACCATATCTTCCGGAGAACTGCAAGGCGGGATTCCGGCAATTCTTTCCGGAAACCAATGGGCTTTATGAAAAAACGGCACCGCTCTGTGTTTTTCTCCCGTTTCCTTGCCCGTGCGCATTAATCCGTCATCCCCGCAGATTTTGTCTGAACACAGCGCATTTTTCAAGCGGAATCAGGAAAATCGGGATGAAAAGCGGGGATTTGCACACTGATCATTCTGCCTGTGCTGTGTACTGCGATCCGATCGTCCGGAACACGGATTTTTCGGTCGTGGCCTGCATTTTCCTGCTGCGTATCAGAAACGCCATTCGTTCTGTATCACCAGAGTATGAAACTGCGTGTGCGGTTACGGTTCAGGGAGATTCTAATGAAATCTTAAAGATTATGCGCCTTGATTCTTCATATTGTTTATGATATAATAATACCATAAAAGCGAAAGAGGTTATATTTATGTTGGAAACACGAGAACTCTGTAAAACCTATAAACCGAAAAAAGGCGTTCCCGTAATGGCAGTTGACCACGTATCCCTGAAATTCCCTGAAAAGGGCATGGTCTTTCTGCTCGGTAAGTCCGGTTCCGGTAAATCGACCATGCTCAATCTTCTCGGCGGTCTGGATCAGTACGACGGCGGCGAGATCATTATCAAGGGCATGTCTTCCAAGGATTTTTCACAGCAGCGGTTCGACAGCTACCGCAATACATATGTCGGCTTCATTTTCCAGGAATATAATGTGCTGGAGGAATTCACCGTCGGCGCGAATATCGGCCTTGCGCTTGAGCTGCAGGGGAAAAAGGCGACCGATGAAGAACTGAACCGCATTCTGACCACTGTCGACCTTGCAGGCTACGGAAACCGCAAGCCGAACGAGCTCTCCGGCGGTCAGAAGCAGCGTGTTGCGATCGCGCGTGCACTGGTCAAGAATCCGGAGATCATCATGGCGGATGAGCCGACCGGTGCGCTGGATTCCGCGACCGGCAGACAGGTGCTCGATACGCTCAAAAAGCTCTCCGCGGAAAAGCTGGTCATCATTGTTTCGCATGACCGCGAATATGCGGAGATGTATGCCGACCGCATTATCGAACTCGCGGACGGCAAGGTCATCCGTGATGTGGAAAACGTCGCCGTTTCGGAGGATGCAGGCGCGGACAGCAAACAGCTGCGGTTCCGTCAGACCTCCATCGAGATCCCGCCGGACTATCACCTGACCGAGGAAGACCGCATCCGGATCAATGAGTATCTTGATAAGCTCCGCACCGGCGCATCCATCATGATGCCGAGCCAGACGCGGACATTCCGGGACACCGATGAATCGAAGATTCCCGTGCAGGACGGCTCAAAATTCAGCCTGATCAAATCAAAGCTGCCGCTGAACTGCGCGTTCAAGATCGGATGCAGCTCGCTGAAGCACAAGCGTTTCCGTCTGGTCATGACGATTCTGCTTTCGGTCGCCGCCTTCACGCTGTTTGCGCTGGTCGATACGTTCGGCGCCTATAACCGCGTTAATACCGCGGTCGATTCCATCCTCGACAGCGAGCTGAATTATCTTTCGCTCACCCGGGAGGCGCGTGTCCAGCGGGAATACGATGACGAAGAAGACGAGGATGCTTACTACTACACTGAAAATGGGCAGCATTTCTCCGATGCCGATATCGAACAGATCTCGAAGGATACCGGCATCACAATGACCGGCATCTTCAAGCCGAGATGGGAGTCGCTCGGCTTCGGATCACAGTATGACGGAGAGTATGAGTTTGCAAAGAAGGGTGCATACGATTTCCATTTTTCTTCGTTCAGCGGCTTTGCGGAGGTCAATGCGCAGATGCTCAAGGACATGAAATTTGATATCGTTGCGGGCTCGCTGCCGGGAGACGGCAAGAATGAGATCGCGATCTCTGCGGCAGTCTGCGACACCTTTGTCAAGGCAGGATATCTTCCGCCGTCGGACGATGAAGAGGAAGAAGACAACGATTACAGAGACGACGGCTTTTCCGGAATGAAAGAGAAGCCTGCAAAACAGGATGAAAAAAAGGAATATCAAAAGATCACATCTCCCGCAGATATGATCGGCAAAACGATCCGCCTGATGGGCGAGGATTACACGGTCACGGGCGTTGTCGACACGCGGCTCGATCTGGAGCACTATTCTCTGCTGAACAAGAAATCGGATGAGATGAGCGAGGCAGAGATGATCGTCGCATATTTGCTGGAAATGGAGTATGACTCCGCCTGCGTGAACAGTCTTGCGGGATGCGTGATGGTCGGAAAGGGCGTCATCAGCCGGCTGGCAGAGAAGGAACCGCGTGTGTTTGATACATTCCGTACTTCGTTCTCCGTGGAAGGTGCGCATGACAACAAGCACATTGACAAATATTTCCAGGACATCACGAAGGCAGAACTGCTGCGCGAGGGCGATGTGTTCTGGGCGGACACGCCGAAAACGACGCTTGCGGACAATGAGGTCATCCTTTCACTGGACGGTCTGAATTCCTACGATATGAATAACGGCGACAGCTATGGGTTCCTGGACAGGATCATGGCCGAAGCGGACAAAACCTACGATGACTACTATAATATGGATGCAGAGACTGCAAAGCTGGTGATCAAACAACTCGATGCGTTCAAACTGCACCTGCATATCTGGAATTACAGCAGCTACGACGGGACGGAAGAAAACGACGGAGAAGAAACGCTGAAGATCGTCGGTCTGTTTGATCCGGCGAAGAGCGGTTATTCCAGCGCAATTGCCATTTCTTCGAGCCTCTTTGAGAAATATGCTTTCGGTACGGAGGGCGATTACGAAAACGTGATCGGCGCGATGCCGGAAAGCGCCTCGGATATCCGGAAAACCGTCGAATACTGCTACAGAGACGGTGTGAAGGATCCGGAATACCGCTATGAGATCAACAGCGCAACGACCTCTGAGCTCAGCACGATCGACCGGATTCTCAAGGAGCTGGCGAAGGTATTCTTCTGGGTCGGCGTCGGCTTTGCAGTGTTCGCTGCACTGCTGATGGCAAACTTCATTACAACGAGTATTCACTATAAGCGGCAGGAGATCGGCATTCTCCGCGCGATCGGTTCGCGCTCCGCAGACGTATTCCGCATTTTCTTCTCGGAAAGCTTCGTGATCGCAATGATCAACTTCGTGCTTTCCTGCGGGTGCTGTATTGCGGCTGTCATGCTGATCAACTATGTGATCCGCAAGACCGGCATTCTGGTCACGATCCTGCATTTCGGCGTGCGGCAGGTGCTGCTGCTGGTTGCAGTGAGCGTGTGTGTGGCGGCAATTGCGAGCTTCCTGCCCGTCAGACGCATCGCGGCGAAAAAGCCGATCGATGCGATCAGGGATAAATAACAGAGTGTCCCTGCCATAACTTTTGCGTTCCCCCCATATTTGTAATACATCCTTTCCCTTTGTCCGGAGTGCGGTCTCGTGCTCCGGATCTTTTTTTCTCCGCGCAAAAAACACGGACGCTCCCTGTGCGGGAACGCCCGTGTTGTTTCATGTTATTCAGGCGGGAGATTCGTTTTCGGCTTCCTGTGTGCTGATCAGCTCTCCCTCAAAATGATCTATTTCGATGACTTCCGCTTCTGCAAATACATTGAATACCGGATTCAGGGATGTAACGCCGTCCAGAACACCAACGATCTTCTTTCCGTTTTCATCGGGGCTGCCGCTGAGGATACAGACAAAATGCAAACCCTTATCTTCCTTGTCAACCTCTTCCCCATTGATCAGCAGGAAGCACTGACGGTCAAGCAGCGTGGATTTACGGTTCTCCAGCCGGATCTCAGTGCCGTTGTATGTGCAGGAAAAGGTCTGCTGCTTCTTATCAGTCTCACCCTGAACCGGAATGCCGATGATCGCGCAGCACTTCGGTACGGGCCATGCTGCGCCGTTGAGCAGTACATAGCAATGCATGCCGCCGCTGTCCGGCATTTCGCCGTCAAGCGCAGAGCCAAACTTGATGCCCTTGCCGCTTTCGCTGATCAGCTGATCATCATAGAACAGCTTTTCTGTTGTCATTGTGTTCTCCACACGAATCGAATGCCCGTTCCAGTTGCCGATGTAGGTCGTTGCCATGAAAAAACCTTCTTTCGTAAAATAATAAATGAATGTCGCGGCTGTGAATGCACAGGTTGTCGGGCAACCACAGCCTGTATTTATTATAATACTTTTTATTATCTGTGTCAATAGTTTGTGAAAAATCGCTTTATTTGACAAAATTGCGGTGCTGTGGTATAATATAGAAAATAGTTTTTCAGACGGAGGTAACCGGACATGAGATTTTCAAACGGGCAGCCGGTCTCGCTGGCTGTGCGCATTGTTTTTGCGGTGGTCGGCGCGGTATTTATGATCATCGGGATCGTGAGCATGGTTCAGTCCGCTCAGATGCAAAAGCTCTGTACCGCAGAAGCATCGGGAACGGTCGTGGAGCTCAAGGAACACCGCACCAAAGAGAAAAAACGCACCAGGATTTCCTATACGCCCGTCGTCGACTACACCTACAACGGGCAGAATTACCGCTATGTCAGCAGTGTGAGCACCAATCCGCCGCGTTACAAGGTCGGCGAGCGTGTCACAGTGATGGTCAACGCAGACGAGCCCTCGCAGTGCTACATTCAGGGTGATTCTGCCGGGACGATTATCTGCGTGATCTTCATTCTGATCGGCGCCGCGATGTTCGTTGCGTTCGGCATCGTCACGTTCGTTAACGTGGTCCTGCGCAAGCGCAGAAAGCTGCCGGGCTACTGACCTATCTATAAATCAACCGCCGGAATCCGATTGGATCCCGGCGGTTTTTCAGTGTCTCGCCCCAATATAGATGTGCTGTGCGGATCGGGCGGGCGCTGCATTTTACGATTCGCCCGGCTTTTTCTCGCCGACCAGCTTCAGACCCCAGTATTCCCATCTCCACGCGGTCTCTGTGCCGTCCACGGAGAGGATGCGGACAAAGTGGTTGTCGTCGATCCAAACCTCTTTGCCTGTTCGCGCCATTCTGGAGGAGCCCCATGCGATTTTCAGACGGTCGTCCTGTTCGGTGTTCCAGTTATAGATGAACAGGCGCTCTGTGTAGACACTTTTATCGTCCTGCTCGCGCCAGAAGGGCTGATACGGTCCGAAAACGCCGCCCTTCCAGAGGTGAAGCATCACCTCGTCGGCACCGTCGCGGTCAAGATCGTTGAAATAGCAGCCGCAGACGATCCAGTCGCTTTCCGACGTAAACTCCATATGCTCGCCGGTGATCGACAGTGCGCCGTCTTTCAGGTTCACATGCACAGTCTCGGTGCCGGAGCCGGTGTTCACGGTCACGTCTTCATCTATGGTATCCAGCGTGACCCAGTCGGGGAGCTGTTCCTTCGGATCGGGCGTCTGCCACACACCGCCGCAGAGCAGCGGTGCGGTCAGAACGGCGGCGGCAAGCAGGAGGTAACGTGTCATAAGAATCACATCTTTCTGATAAGATCAGTCCCAGGTCTGCGGGATGCAGATTTCCTGCTCCCACTTCGGCATATCAACAGGGTTGCGTCCCTTGGTCGGGTTTTCATAGTCTTCGATCTGGATGCCCTGGCGGACTCTCCATTCCTTATCGGTCAGGCGGTTTGCGCTCGGCTGCGTGAACTCATAGTAGCTGAATGCTGCACCGGATGTGATCTTAAGCTTGCCGTCGACTTCGACGATCACAAAGATCTTGGACGGGTTGCCGGTGCCGACTTCGAGGCAGGTGCCGTTCGGTTCGGATGCAATGTCGGTGATGAGTGCTGCCGGGTGCTCCTTCGGATCGACGTAATCCTCGTTCGGGAAGTCTGCCTTCATGACCTCTTCCCAGAAGTGCTCCAGCTGACCGCCGAAGGTGCGGATGAGATCGAATTCCTCATCGGTCGGGAGCTCCTTTGCAAGCTCCTTGTTTGCGATGGTCTCCAGCTTGCCTGCGAGATCTGCGAGGATGCCGAGGTTTTCCTTGTCCTTTGCGTTGATCATGCCGTAGTCGCTGAGGCCTTCCTTGGTTGCGTTGACGAGAGACTTGAGTCTGCCGAAGACGACCGGCTCTGCCTCGACATATCCGCGGTCATCGTAATCCGGTTCCGGACCGGAACCCATTTCGCCCATAACCTGCTTGGAGTAGAGCACAGTGTCGTGCTTGAGCTCGGTGTAGCTGCCCTCAAAGGTGACCAGATCCTTCTTCTTCCATGCATCGGTCTGCATATAAGACGGATATGCTGCGTCCTTCTCTTCGAGGATCGGCAGGAGCGTGTAGATCCAGGAGGAATAGAGGGAGGTGTTCCAGGTGGATTCCGGTGCGTTCTTGATGTCGCCGCGGACCTTGTTCAGCTGATCCATGTAGTTCGGATAATTTGCCTTGCCCTCATTCTGGATGATCTGGAGTGCGGTTTCGGAGCCGAGTGCTGCCGGGAAGTCCAGAGCGGTCGGGAGGAGACGCTGCTCGCCCTTGTCGTTTGCCTTGACCTCACGGTAGACGAGCTGCGTGAATGCGGCTGCGTCGATGGAGAAGCGCTGTCCCATGAAGCGGAAGCCCTTCTGTTCAGCATCATGCTCTGCATCGGAAGCGATGTCATAGGACGGGACGGAAGCGACCTGCGGAGCCGGGAGGCTCTTGCAGACTTCCATGAACTGCTTCCAGCGGACATTGTCGCCGATCAGGTTCTTGACGGAAGCATCCTTGCCGTAGATCGCCTCGATCAGCGGCTTGAACTCGTAGTAGCCGAAGTCGTCGGAAGCGCCTGCAAAGAAGGAAGTGATGGTGTAGATGTGGGACCACTTCTCAAGTGCGTCACCGTTCAGTGCCATCGTGATCAGGAGTGCGGTGCGGTTGAGATCTGCGGAGTCAGAACGGAAGCCCAGTCTGCCGTACCACATCATTGCCTTGAAATACTTCTTGAGCTGCTCGGTCTCATCGTAGTATCCGCGCGGGATGTACTGGGTGTAGTCCTCCTTGACCTGCGTAATGACGTTGCCGTCCGGATCGTGCATGAGCGGAGATTCGACAACGGTTTCTGCCTTATTGATCAGGGCGAGCTCCTGCTCCACGAGATCCTTGACAGCCGCCGGAACTGCGGTCTTGTCGTCCTGGAGCTTTGCGGCGACGGTGAAGAATGCGAGCTCTCTCTTGGCTGCATTTTCCCACTCGCTGCCCTTGAGATCATTGTACTGTGCCTCAGCGGTCTTCATCATCTGCTGGGAGATGCTCAGAAGCTCGGAAGCAAGGTGCTCCTTCTCGATGCTCTTCTGCAGGTGCTGGAAGTAGATGTGATAGGTGTGCATCATGGAGTCAACTGTAATGAAGTTCGCATCCTGGCTATAACGGTTCATTTCGTAGATCTCGAAGAATTCAGAGCTGCCGGAATCGCACATTGCGAAGCCGTTCTTCTTGAGCAGATTCATGATCTTTTCGTTGCTCTTAATGTAGTCCGTGGAACCGAAGTACACATTGGAGAGATCGTCCGCTGCCTTCTGGTAGGTCTGTGCGGGACGTGCGACGTTCTGCACGGGCGTGTAGTGTGCGGAGAGCAGGCTCGGACGAACCATGTACTGGATGGTGATGGTCTCAGCGTTGCCGGTCTTGACCGTGGTGGTCAGCGGTGCGGTCGTCTGTGCATCAGAGACGGCAGCGGTTGCAGCGGAGGAGATTGCCTCAGCGGTGCCGGAGACGTCGGTGGAAGCAGAGACGGAGGTCTGTGCTGCGGTGGTGACGGATTCGCTGTTTCCGCCGGTGCCGCTGCAGCCGGTGAGCAGAAGCGAGAGAGCCATGACGAGAGCGATCGGATTCTTTTTCATAATAATACCTCATTTCTTTCTGGATCTTTTGGGATCCGGTTTTGGTTTTATGTTCTCATTATATCACTCGGACTGGAATCAGTCAAGAAATATCCGGTTACAATCAGGTAAAAATGTGCTTTCCGGACTGTCCGCCTTGTTTATGAGAGCGTTCGGATTGGTTCCGGGGCTTTGCTGCGGTGTGTTCCGCATCCTTTTCTGCCCCCTTCACCCTATATGACTGGAACGGCCGGAGAATGGTCACAAGAAATTCAGAAAAAATATTTTTTTTCAAAAAAATTTTTTAGCGGAGGCAGTGCCGCAGTATACTATTTATATATATGATCGAAGATAGAAACTCCCGGGCTGATGCAGTATGCTCTGTATCATTTTTTGCAAGAAAAAACAGATTCTGCGGCACTTTATTTCGATTTTTATTATTTTGGTCAAAATTTCGGTTGACAAGACGCGAAGTTTGTGCTATAATTAATATGACTATTTATAACTGAAAGGAGGGAGCGATGATGGAAGCCGGACAGATTCCGACCTCAGTGGACGGTGTGCGCGCGATTCAGCTGCAATACCGCATGATCCGCGAGATCGCCACAGGGCGTTCTGCCTTCTGCCAGTCCCGTACACAGCTTAATACGCCGGGTATGGGTACGATGATGCCGGAGAACTTCCGCGAGGTGGCGGAGGTCACCAAGCAGTGCATTGAGCTGTTCCGTCTCGAACTGATCCAGCTGATCCACGCATGCAAGCGGTTTGACGAGCGCGACATGAACTTCGGCTGGGTTTCGGTCTATATGCCGGTGCGGTTTCTGCAGGCGGCGGATTCCGATAAGGTGCTCATGACCTTCTGCGACAAGCACGAGATCGCTACAAACCAGATCTGCTTCGCGCTTTCCGGAAAGCTCCTGACAGATTCAGACGATCATACCGCAGCGGTGCTCTCCAATCTGCGCAACAGAGGATTTCACTTCATGCTGACCGAATTTGCGGCGGACGGCTGCCAGCTCATGCGGCTTGCGGATTTCCCCGTCGATTACGTGATGCTCAGCCCGCAGGTCACCCACTATATCGGGCGGAGCGAACGCGCCGACAATGCGGTGCAGGCGGTCATCGACTTTGTGGAGGATCTGGATGCAAAGGCAATTGCGGAGGGCGTCACCAATATCCGGCAGGCGGAAACACTGCACGAAGCGGGCTGCTCATATTGCGCGGGAACGCTCGCAGGCATCTATATGGATGAGAAGCATATTAAAGTAAGACAGGATACATGATGAAAACAACGGATACTATTATATTAGGAATGGAGAATGGATTGTGAGCAAAAGCAAAGCATCAGAATCAGAAGAGATCCGTTCCTCAGTCACGCTGAGACGAACGGCGAAGGAGACCAAACGCTATACGATGCTCATGCGCATCTTTGGTCTCCTCATTATCATTCTGACAGCGATCATTGCCATTGCCTATGCCATATCCTATTTTTACGATAAATTCGGCAGCTTCACTGTCCGGATCAATAAATACGATATGGTGCGGCAGGGGCTGACGCTCTCGGAAACGCCGGACTATGAGATATCCAATGCAAGGCTGGATGCCGGTATCGTGCATGATATGACGAATATCAGCGGCGAGGATCTGCCGCCGAACATCGACAGCATCAACGGCACACACAACGGCGAAAGCTATATCGCATATACCTTTTATCTGATCAATTCCGGCGACGACACACTCACCTATACCGGTGAGATGACGCTTGAAAACGTCACGAAGGGCGTAGACGAGGCGATCCGCATCGCGCTGTATATCAACGGCGAAAAAACCGTCTACGGAAAAACAAAGTCGAACGGCGGCGGCAAGGAGAGTGACTGTGACAGCGAGTTCACCTCCTCCACTGTAGTCATGACAACAAAGCACGAGAAATTTGAACCGCAGGCAAAGGACAAATTCACAGTGGTCATCTGGCTGGAGGGCAACGATCCGGACTGCGTGGATGACATCATCGGCGGGACGCTGAAGCTTGGGATGGATTTCCGTATTACAGAATCAACATAATATTGTAAGGAGTAAAAATCATGAAAAAGGCATTCAAAGTTATTACCAACGTTCTGGCATGGACTGTGCTGATCCTCGCACTGCTCATCACAATTCTGGTCTTTTCATCCAGCAGGAACAACGGCGTTTCCAATCTGTTCGGTTTCATCCCCATGACCGTGGAATCCGACTCCATGCTCCCGACCTTTGCGGAGGGCGATCTCATCATCTGCAAGCAGATCGACGATATCACCTCGCTTCAGCAGAACGATGTCATCACGTTCTGGACGATCATTGACGGCCAAAAGGTCAAGAATACGCACAGAATCGTGGAAGTGAAGAAATCGGAAAGCACTGCAAGCTTCATCACCCGCGGTGACAACAACCCGATCGACGATGAAATTCCGGTTTACGGCGGCGATCTGATCGGCAAGTGGACAGAGGTCAAATTCTCCGGGCTGGGAAAGGCTGTCAATTTCCTGCGCACGAAGACCGGCTTCTTTGTCTGCATCCTGCTGCCGATGGCGATCTTCTTCCTGATCGAGCTCTATAAGTTCATCGTCACGCTGATCGAGGTCAAACGTCCGGCGGCAGAAAAGCTGGACGAGGAGGAGATCAAGCGCCGTGCTGTCGAGGAATATCTCGCGCAGCAGAAGCAGAAGGAAGAGGCTGCGAATGCCGCAGAACCTGCCAAGGCTGAGACAACTGCAAAGACCGAAGAAACGGCTAAGACCGAGGAACCCGCAAAGGCGGAAGAACCCGCAAAGGCGGAAGAACCGGCTAAGACGGAGGAACCCGCAAAAGCGGAAGAACCGGCTAAGACGGAGGAACCCGCAAAGGCGGAAGAACCCGCTAAGACCGAGGAACCCGCAAAAGCGGAGGAACCTGCAAAGACAGAAGAACCCGAAACGAAGGAAGAAACTGACGCTGCATCCGAAGAAGAAGCTGACAGCAAAAATAGCTGAGAACCGTCTCTGATCGGACGGAACGGTTCTGACGGGGGGCTGCCATGAATAATTATCTGAAATGGTTCTTTGCCTTTATCACGATGATCCTGCAGGGCTTCGGCGAGATCCTGTTCGGCATCGGCAGAGGCATCAAGGCAATATTTGATATCCCGGCATTCATTGCGCTGTTCCGCGATTACGCGGGGACATTCTCCGCGGGCGAGTGGGTCGTTGCGATCCTCTCGGTCATCATCGTGCTGGCAGTGTATGTCCTGATCGCGATCGTGATCGTGCTCGCGATCCGGAAATATATCCGTTTCCGCCATTCCATCGTCAGCAACGAGGATCTGCTTGAGGAAATCGCCGAGCTCCAGCGCCGCGTCATGAAGCTGATGAAGGAAAAGGACGAAATCATGGCGATGAAGGTCACGCAGATGGGCATGAAGCCGTCCGGCGTGCTGACAGTTGCCGGCGCGGAAGGCAGTGAAGAGGGTGCCGAGAACGGCGAGGAGGGACAGACTGTTCCTGCGGCGGAAAAGCGCGAGGGCGTCGTGATGACGACGGAGCACCGCTTCTCCAAGCTGACCGAGGTGGACAGCTTCTACCGCAATTACAAAGCACCTGAATACGACGATTCGATCACGCTCAAGGACTTCATCGAACAGTACCGCAATTTCGCCTGCTCGCGGATGCATCTGTTCTATGACCACAAGACGCTCCGGCTCTTTGTGGCAGGTATGGCGTCCACGAAGCTGCTGATCCTGCAGGGTATTTCCGGTACCGGTAAAACGTCCCTGCCGTATTCGCTTGGCAAGTTCCTGCAGATGGATACGACCATTGCGTCTGTACAGCCGTCGTGGAGAGACCGCACGGAGCTTTTTGGTTATTTCAATGAATTTACGAAGAACTTCAACGAAACGGAAGTGCTGCGCCGCATCTATTCATCCGGCTATAACGATGAAGTGAACCTGATCCTGCTCGATGAAATGAACATCGCCCGCGTGGAGTATTACTTCGCGGAGATGCTCTCCATCCTTGAAATGCCGAATGCGGACGAATGGGAGCTTTCCATTGTCCCGAATGAGTGGTCGACCGACCCTGAGAAGCTCGATCACGGCAAGCTGGTCATTTCGCAGAATATCTGGTATATCGGTACGGCGAACAACGACGATTCCACGTATGCAATCTCTGATAAGGTGTACGACCGTGCGCAGCCGATCAATCTGGATTCCAAGGGCGTGGCGTTTGAAGCGCCGGATACGCCTCCGATCAAGCTGAGCTTCTCGCACCTGAACGCGCTCTTTGAGGATGCGTTCAAGACATACCCGATCTCGCAGGAAAATCTCAAGAAGATCCAGCAGCTTGACCTGTGGGTCATTGAAAAGCTGCGTGTGGCATTCGGTAACCGTATTCTGAAGCAGATGGGACTCTTTGTGCCTGTTTACGTGGCGTGCGGCGGCGAAGAGCTGGACGGCATCGACTATGTGCTGGCAACGAAGATCTTCCGCAAATTTGAATCTCTGAACCTCGCCATGCTGCGTGATGAGCTGCGCGAGCTCTGCACGTATCTGACGAAGCTGTTCGGCAAGGGACAGATGGGCGAATCCATCGCCTATCTCGAACGCCTGCAAAAGCTCTTTTAAGCAATTCATAATGCAGAATGCACAATTCATAATCGGCGCATTTCATTATGCATGATAAATGATAAATTCTGCATTGCCCGAAAGTGTGGTGAGACGGTTGAACGAAGTCTACAGACAGTGGTACGATAATTTTCAGGATGTTATGCAGCAGATGGACAGCGACGAGCTGTACGAAAAGCTGAGCGACCTGCTTCACGCAAGCCGGAACACCTTTGCGGTCAACCGTCAGCTGATGCAGAAGGCGATCGACGTTTCGTGGGTTGAAGCCATCGAAAACGGGCTTGTGCATGTCGACAACTATCTGCGTCATCCCATGCGCACGATCGAGGACGTTGAGGAGATCGTGCCGATCGCGCTTTCCCGCAAGATCACGGTTGAATCCGTGAAGCATCTTGCACAGCACACGGATCTCATCCAGAGCATCGACAAAAAGACCGGCAAGATCACGCCGTCGAAGATCCTCAATGTCCATAAGGAAGAATCCGTTGCGACCTATGAAAACAAATTCATCAACACGCTGATTGACCGGCTCTATCTCTTCATCAGTCTGCGCTATGAAAAGCTGGCGCAGGTGGCAAAGGATGAGCAGGTCTATACGCTCGGTTATGATACCTCGCTGGACGACGGTGCGGGCGGCAGAATGCACATTGAGATCAAGATGTCCAGTGTTACGAGCCTGGATACGGTCAGTCCGGGCGGCTATACCGTCTGGCAGCGTGTTGAAAAGCTGAAAAAGATCATTGAGGGCTACAAGGGCTCAGAGCTCTGCACAAAGCTGGGCAGCACCTATATCCGTCCGCCTGTGATGCGCACGAACGCCATCATGAAAAATGTGGATCTGAAGGCGTGCCTGGCGCTCTGGCAGTATATCGAGAGCTACGACAAAGCCGGTTACGCGATCAATATCGAGGATGCGGCAGTGCGTCCGGATAATCTGTTCGTGGAAAATTTCTACCGGCTTGTGCTTATGAATCTGTTGCTGTTCCGTTCGGACATGCAGCGGGAAGATGAAGAAGATGCGCTGAAAACGCTCAAGGTGAAGAATTCGCGCCTTGTGCGTCCGCGTTTTGAGAAGAAATTCACCAAGAATATCTCCGGCGACTACTCTGTTTCTGCGTCGGGCATTGCCGGTTATATCGCGGCAGACAGCGAACAGAAGGTCATCACGCAGATGCCGGAAAACTCGGCTGCGATCTTTGAGCAGATCAATCAGGCGATGCAGATCGAGAAGGCGTACCTCGCGGAGCTGGATGCGGAAGAAGCGGCGAAGCGTCTTGCCGAAGAGGAAGAGGCGCGCCGCAAAGCCGAGATGGAGCGCATCGAAGCCGCCAAGCAGGCAGAGCTGGAACGCATTCAGGCGGAGCGCGAGGAACAGCACAGGCGCGTTGAGGAAATGCTTGCCAAGCGCAGAGCCGAACAGGAGGCGGAGCGCAAAGAACGCGAGCGTCTGGAACAGGAGCGCCTGGCGTATCTGGAGGAAAAGCGGCGTCTTGAGGAAGAGCACCGCAAACGTGAGGAAGAAGACCGCCTGAGAGCGGAGGAGCAGGAGCGCATCGACGCGGAACGCCGCCGTTTGCAGGACGAGAAGCAGCTTGTCCTCAGCGAACTCGGTGAGGCTGCCGGTCTGGATGCACGCGATCTTACCGTGCGTGAGGAAAAGCTGGAATCTACCGTCTCTGAGGAAGAGGTCGAGCTTGCACGCGAAGAGCTCGAGAAGCGCGACAAGGAATTTGAGGATCCGCGCGAGGTTGCCGGACGCATGAAGCTCGAACAGCAGAAGCGCGAAAAGGAACGTGCGGAACGAGAACGTGCCGAGCGTCTGAAAGCAGAACGGCAGTATTTTGAGAGCAAGCCGTTTGACGTGATCCGGAAGGAATATTCGAAGAATCTCATCTATCTGATCCCGCGCCTGATCCGGCATCTGCTGGTGGTCCTTTTCGGTTGGGTGCCGGAAAACACCGACAATCCCGACTACAAGACAAAGCTGCTCACGATGCAGCAGAAGAAAGACGAAGCCAAGCACGAGAAGGAAGAGCGCGAGAAGATGGAGGTCTATTACCGGAAGTATGCGAAGACATTCCGCTATGCATTCCGGCGAAAGCTCGAAGACCGCAAATTCCGGCAGAAACGTGCAAAGGAAATGCGCGGAAAGCCGCTGCCGAAGTATATCCCGCCCAACCGTACACCGGAAGAGCGCACTGCACATTATAAAGAGATGCAGCGTCTCTATAAAGTCTACCATGTCAGCCGGACGGAGCGTCTGCGCAGATGGTGGCAGGAATACCGGCGCAGCGTGGCCGGCTGAGATACACGATAATATTACAGTAAATCGGAGAACATGGACTCATGAAGGTTACGAAAGCAGCAGTCTCCAGATGCATCAATATTGCACTGACAGTCGTACTGATCGTATCTGCGGGGCTGCTCGTTTATATCACAGTCTGCGCGGTGCGCGGCAAACCGGTATGGATCGGAAACCGCTGCATCATGCAGGTCATCACGGGCAGCATGGAACCGACGCTGCATGTCGGGGAATGCGTCATCATGGAAAAGGTGCAGCCGGAAACGCTCGGAGAGGGCGATATTATCGCATATGTCTCTGAAGCGGACGATGTGCGCGGGAAAATCGTGACGCACCGGATTTCTCAGATCCTGGAGGACGGCACATTCGAGATGCGCGGCGACGCAAACCCCGTCTCCGACCGGCTGCATGTCCGGAAGGATCAGGTCGTCGGGCGGTTTGACCGGAAATCGGGCTTTTTCACATGGCTGATGAGCTTTGCGGAGTTCCGGAAGATCGGACTGCTGGTCATTATGCTGGCGGTCTCTGCAATGGCGATCTACGAAGTGCGGACGGTCGTGCTTGTGAGCAAAGAGGCAAAGGCGGAGAAGATCGAGGATGCCCGCGAGCAGATGATGCGTGAGGCGATCGACCGCGAGATCGAACGTTTGAAAGCGGAGCATGCGGAAAGCGGAAAGCTGCCGGAGCCTGTTCCGCAGAGTGATGCCCAGAAAACGGCAGCGAAGACGTCTCCGAAGCAGCCGCAGAAAACTGTGCCGCAGAGCAATATCCCGAAAAAAGCGGCAAAGGAACCCGCAAATCAATCGCAGAAAACCGTTCAGCAGAAGCAGACACCGAAGCCGCAGGGAGACCGGAAGAAGAAGCGGAAGAAGCAAAAGTCCAAATCTGCAAAGAAGCACAATGCACACAAAAAACAGATAAAGCACAGAAGGAGGTGACCTTGCGTGACACAGGAACATATCATGAAGCGGCGCATGGTCATTGCCATTATGCTGATGATCGCAGCGGTGATCGCGATGCTCGTGTTTCTCGGTCTGTTCGTGGACGAGAAGCGCAGGGTGCAGGAAACCTACCGTACGCAGTTCAACGCGAATCTCGCGGACACGGTTGAGGCAGTGGATTCCTTTCTGAAAGATGATAACGACAAGGAGTTCCGGTACAGGCGGATCCTGAGCGATATGGCGGGCGCGGACAGCTTTGCGTTTCTGCTTGAAAATCTCACGGAGGAACAGAAAATTGCCGTGAACGAGCTGCACAGCTGTCTTATCAAGTATCCGGAGCAGATGAAGGACAAGACGCGCCTTGCGGATATGCGGCAGGCGCTTGTGGACATGGGAGAGAATCTTGACAAGGGTTTTGAAGAAGCAAAGGCAGTCGTCGATGCAATTGATAGGAAAGGACATTGATGAACTATGAGTAACTGGAGTGAAAAGCGCAAGCTGAAAAAGGAGATCAAGATCTGCATGCAGACGATTGAGGAGATCGAGCGCAAGCGTTCGCGTTCGCAGTCGGCACTGGTGCAGGCGGTGCTTTTGCAGGAGACGCCGGACGAGCGCGACGTGGAGTGGTTCAACAAGTATACGGGTGAGATCACGGCATGCAGAAAGCATATGATTGATCTCCAGAACAAGCTGAAATCGCTCGGATAATACATAATGTATATTAAAAATCTGGAATAACTCTTTGACATTGACGCAATATACAATTTCAACACCTTTCTATTGTATAAAATGGAGTTTTTAGGGGCGAAAGGAAAAATATTGCGGAGAACCTCTTGACAAACAGTATATTTTTCGGTATAATAGAGCCATAGAAACAAAGCAAATATCCCGATGTGATGCAACGGCTTGCGGTGATACGGCTAACAGCAAAGCTGAAATTGATGCCGAAATGAAAGTTGAAAGGTGAGTATTATGAAGAAGACTACTAGAAAGCCATCCGCGATGAAAAAGATCATCCCCGCCGCCGGCATGCTCGCCGTTTCGGCAATGATGCTCGCGACCTCGACGTACGCTTGGTTTACCATGAGCAGAGAGGTTGAGGTAACGGGTATTAAGATGACCGCAACTGTACCTGAAGATATCCAGATTTCTCTTGGACATCTTTCGGGGGTGTCTGTTAACTCTACTGGTAAATCAGGTCTTTCTGCAAATGAAGGCACACTTACACCTGCAGCTACAGGTGAGGGAGCCGTAGCCGATGATGGCGGTGTTAAAGCACCTGCAACAGGAAATGATCAAACTTCCATGCTTGACTGGTCTAACGCTGTTGAAATTGGTACTTATTATAAGTTTGGACGACTGATTCCCGCTTCCTCTACTAATGGCGCAAACATCTTCTTTACTCCGGATGCAGATGGCGTTGGTAAAACTGTTAAGGGAACGGCTGCGTATCATGCTGCAACGAATGGATTGACTGCATTGGCTGATACTACTGTGGATTCTGGCACTGGTGCATCGCTTGCGGCTAAGCTTCATGCTAATGTTGCATCCGACTCTTGGACAGCTACACCTTCTACTGCATATAATATTACTCAGGATGATGGCTACTATGTTGATATTCCTATTTGGCTCAGAACATCTTCTACCGCTGCAACAACTTTGAAACTTGATGCCTATGTAATTCCTAATAGTGATACTGCACAGGCTACAGGTGCTACAGATGAACTTTATAAGGCAACTCGTATTGCAATCCTGCCAAGCGGCGCATCGGGAGACGATGTTGATGCTTCGTCTGCAGGCTTAACAAAATTGATTGACTTGCAGGACGCATGGGATGCAACGAATAGCACGACTGTGGCAAGTCCGTATGGATTAACTGCTAAATCCATCCTTAATTGGTATGGTGACAAGAAGAACACCGCTTCTGGAAGTGCTGTTGTTGATGGCGCAGTTAGTGCAGCAGGAACGCTTGGAACTGATACAATTTACACAGCTGTTGCATCTACAGATAAGTACACCGATGGCACAGTTATTGCTACACTTCCGGCAAGTACTGATGGAACATCTTACGGTCAGATGAAGAAATATATCGTTCGTCTGTGGCTTGAAGGCGAAGATCCGGAGTGCTGGAATGCTAACGCAGGACAGGACTGGGTAATCTCGATGAAGTTCTCTAAAGTTACATCCTAATCTGTGATAAGCGATGGAACTAACCACAACGAACTAAACACCCGCGCCCCGTCGGAGCAATCGTTCCGGCGGGGCTGCTTTTCATCTCTTCTAAACTGAAAAATGTTACTCTCCGTATTCTGCCGCATTGCCGGCAGAATTTTGTTTCATAAAATGCACGGCTGAAACACAGCAAAATGCCACGAAAAACTGCAAAAAATCAAGTGAAAAGTGTTCCTTTTCTATTGCATTTTTGATTGTTTTGTGGTATAATAAAACTGAGTAGATGTACCTATTTATATTATATTGCGTTTGAGTTATAACACAGCTGTTTTATACATATAGTTGAATTTCAGCTTTTTCGGAGGTGAGGCAGATGAATGAGAAATTGAATATTGATAACGGTGCTGTCCTCACTGAGAAGGAGCGCAGGAAGATGCGCCGCAATGCTCTCATCAAGATGGGGGCTATGGGATTGTTCATTCTCATTGTTCTCATATTTAGTTCAATTGCTTGGTTTACCATGAATAGAGAGGTCGAAGGTACTGGGGCGCAAATGAGGTCGACGGATACACCATTTGAAGTCGCAGTTGTAGCACCCTACACAAATACCCCTGATTATTCCGCATTGCTTCAATCACAGTTCTCATTTGATACTACGAAACACGAAACAGGCAGTGGAACAAGTGAAATCAAATGTCTTATGACGGATGCAACTGCTGACGCCAACAATCCAATGCGAGGAATGCAGCCGGGCTCTTACGGAACGATTACCTTCCAGATAAAGCCTAAGAGTGCTGGCACTTATACCTTGCATTTTGATATTGCTACAGCCGGCTATCACGCAGAGTTTGCGACAAATGCCGAAGGCGCAATTTTGCCAAATCAGCTTAAAACAAAGACAGTTGAAGGAAAACAGGTTCCTATATTCTATTCCCTAGCCGATTATACTGAAATGCAAGCCGAAGTCATCTCCGACTCGAATGCAGAACAACAACAAATTGCCGATGCAAGGGAGGATGTTGTGAACTGCCCGAAAGCGGCAAGGTTTCTGCAAGGACATATCTTGTTTTTTGAAAACTGGGACAGTTCCACAAAATATTACTCCAAATTTATTAATCCTTCGGCTGGATTCAATCGTTCTTACACATTTACAGCTGATGATGTGGCAGGCAATATCACAAGCGACAGACAGGAAGAATTGACTGTCACCCTATATTGGATATGGCCTAATACCTTCGGTCAAATGGTGTTGGATAACGGAAATATTAACCTAAGCGAACGCGATGCGGCAATGTTTTCAAGTTCCCAGACTGCGGTAAATGGTCAGTCACCGCGTGAGGAACTGACTACTTACATTACTGCGCACGGCGATCAGTTCTTTGAAAGCACGAATGCGATGTTTTCTGATACAGTTGTAAACGAAGTGGTTACTGAAACCGCAGCAGCAAAAATCGCTGCTTCAATAGCGGGGTTATCTACTAATCCGGATAACATAATTCCATTAAGCAACGGCTATAACAATGCCGATCAGATCATCGGTGAGAATGTGCAGATATTATTTGCCGAGATCACTGCAAGTATGCCAAGTTGATTTTAAGGAGGGAGGCAGTCATGAAAGCTAGGATTCTGGAACAATTCAAGGCACTGTCTCGCCGCAAAAAAGTCGGTGTTGGTATTGCCTCGGTACTGACCGCTGCTCTTGTGGTTTCAATCCCAGTTGCAGCGTGGTTCACAAATCAAAGAAAATTGGCAGACTTACAATATGTGAATTCTCCGTCAAAGCTATATATTCGAGCAGGACATGACGAGGAATCACAGTATATTGACCTTTCAAATGTCCAGGTTACAGCAACAAGTGATACAGCAAAATACTATGTGTTTGCTGTGACTGGAAGTAATGCAACGTATTATAATCTTCAGCTTGCATATACAACGAACAATCAATTTGAGTATTTCTTGTATCCGGCAACAGAAAACACAGGTATAGCCCCTGCCGGAACCGCAATGCCTTATGTTCAGTATACAGCGCATGACGACTCGGGTACATCAGGGAACTTCTACTATACAGTAGACAGCTTGGTGATTACTGGGCAAGAAGATGGTGCGCCGGTTGCTGATATGTACAAGATTATTGATAAAACTGAGGTAACACGGCAAGGAACAGCTCATAAGGTTGAGGCTGGATTCTTGAATAAGGATGGAACGCTCATAAAAGCAACGAAATCCGCTGTTGGTACTCGAAACTATCATAATGAGACATACGGAAATACCATTGCAACCGATAAGGTACAGGATTGTGCTGAACCGCTGTATTGGCAGGCAAGGAATATAAAGTCTGGTATGAATCCAACGGACAGGACTATAACAGACTACTATATTCTGGAAGTCAACTGGGCGAAAACAAAAGCAGAGGTTGAACATGCCGGAGGTACATTCACGGATAACCGCGAGACAGACGTAATCTATATTTCAGTGGCAAGCAGCACAGGAACTTAAGAATACTGTTAGAACCATTTTTCAGTTCACGGCTAAGAAAGGAAGTGAGAAAACCATGAAAGACTCTGTAAAGACTAGAATGTTTGATTTTGTAAAGAAATATTGGATTTCATTATGGATTCTGATAATGGCCTTCTCACTTGTTTCCGTGGGTGTGGTTTATGCGTCCTATAATAAGACCAGTACTGCGAAAAGTGTTGTAGCTCGTGTCGGAGCACTGGGAAAGCATTTTTCCTCAAATTACTTGCAGCGCGGCTCTGCTATGATGGAAGTGCCTATATATGTCAATGAGGCTGATACAGAGCCTGGTGATTATGTAAGAATCTTTAATTTCGCACAGGGTAATCCAGGTGATCCTTATCAACGACAGATTACATATGAGCTGAAAATGCGTCTTGTGTATTACGACGGAACAGACTATGTGAATGCTACGGAAGCTATAGTTGGAGATCGGTATATTTCCGCAGAGTTCAATGGTGCAAAATATACTTTCGGAAAAAACGGAGCAACCTATTCAAATCTTTCTGCGCCGGATCTTACGGAAGGGTGGTTATCATTGTCAGGTTCGTTGGCAGGAAATACAGCATCCACTGATTCGATAAAAGTGACTTATAGTGCCAATCAGGTGACCGAGCTAACGGATGCTTCTCCAGATCCTGCACCGGCGAAGCTGTATTTGGAAATCACGGCTGAACCTACCCCAGCAAATAGTTTCTTGGATCTTGAAAAATTACAGGGGCGTCTTGATCTTAGATTAAACGGGGCTGTTGTACCCGTTACTTGGAAAGGCTACTTTAATGATGACGGCGCCAAGAGCGCGTCGGCGGGTACCACATTGCCGTCTTCGTATGAAGGATTCAACTATGTTATGGAGGGTGTTGGCGAAGGCAGTTTCACACTTTCATGGAACAGTGAATATCTTGAACTGAATCAGAACTTTATATCTTCCATTGGCGGAACATATACCCCTGCTGCTGAAGGCGCTGCTGTTAAAAGTGATACGCTGGTTTTCACTGTGAATTCCAATAACATCAGCCGATACGATACGCAGTTCTATCGTACCGGAGCGTCCGACCCCGCTGCAACATGGGGCGAATTAAAAGGGTATGTTACATACACATTTGTAGAAACAACGAGTCCATAATCGGATTTGGTGCGCGTGTAATATGATAGGAGAATGGTTATGAAAAGAAATAAGAATAAGCCTAAATTTATCAATCGTTGTCTCAGTGCGGTTCTTTCTGCAGTACTGTTTGTAACAGGTGTGCCTTTCCCTGCGTTTACAGGTGGATTTCATTTTGAGCATATACATCTTATGAATGAACAGGTTGCGTTGGCAGATGATGTAGAACCCGCTGGAATCACGGTTGACTTGTTTAATCAGTCTGCACTCATTACACTCAATTCCCCCGCAGATTTGAAAAATTTTTCATGGTGGTATAATAAGTACGGCGATTCAAACAGTACAATTAATGTAAATATTGCGATTACAACGGCATCTACTTATAATGCTGTTAACTTCATTGACATCCATGAAGGCTTTGCAAGTATCGGAACAGATACCAAGCCGTTTAATGGAACGATCACGCTTACCAATGCATCTCTTGATACATTCTATTTATTCAAACCGTTTTTTGGTACTGTCAATCAGTCAACCAGAATTTTGGATGAAGGTGGTAGTGTAAGAAATATCAAATTCCTATGCTCTATGGGATATACCGGTGACTCTTACGCTATGCCTGCGTCTCATGCTGTGCTTGCGAAAAAAATCGTGAATACATCTCCGGTTACTGCAACACAAATGGAATGTTCTGTGGAATTGACAACTGTGTCTGCAGCATCCGGTGAGAATGTCAAGGAAAAGGATATCTCTGGCATTGTCGGCACGATTGACAGTGGTTCGTCGGTAAAGATTAATCTAACGAATAATGGTATTGTTCCCGGAACAGGCTATATTGTAGATGTAACTGGTTCTGGTCCTATCGGTCTGCTTTGCGATACAATGAAAACGAATTCAGTTTTGACCGCAAATATTGTATCAGGTGCAACTAACACAACATATAACGTAACCAGTTCTGACGGACCTGCCGGTGGTCTGGTCGGAACGATGGAGAGCGGAGCAGCGCTAATTCTTCCGGATGGCGGAAACGCTGGCTTTGCAAGTGTTGCACACACGATATCTGGAACCTATTGCGGAAACCTTGTCGGCTCTGCTGAGAATGCCTATATTGGCAAGACAGTTCCTACATCTGTATTTTCTTTGAATATGACGATCGGCTCGGCTGTGAAAATATCATCTGCCGCAACTCTGGATGGCGCTTCTGGAAATGGTCATTTGTTTGGCTATTACAAAGTTTCTGATGAGACAGTTGGCGTAACAACCTACAAGAATTGTACAATCACATTAAATTTAAGCAATATGTCGGTTAAAGCAACAAAAGGCAATGCCGGTGGCCTGATCGGAGTATTGGATTTTGCATCAACAGCAGAAACCTCTGCATCTGATAGCCCTGTGTTCACGATCAATGGCGGCGCAGGTGTAACAGATGATGCTCATACCGGAACAAAAAACCTGACATTAACATTCTCAGGAACAAATAACGGCGGCTTGATCGGTGTCTACAAAACCAGCAGTTTAAATAATACATTGAGCATTTCTGATGTTTATACATCACTTTCTGGTACAGCCGCTGCTACGGTCGGCGGTTTGATTGGTAAAATTGATGATACCAATTCGGCAGCCTATGTAAAAATCGAAAAGGCACATACCGCTGGCAGCAAGGGCGGCGGTTTGGTTGGCACAGCCGGAGGCACAAATACTAAGGGTGCTTTTGTTGAATTGCTTGACTATAACAAGGTTGATGGTGGAAGTACCGCCGGTATCATTGCCACAATGGCGTATGGCGTACTGCGCCTTGCTGGAACAACGGATCTGACCGGACTTAGTTCTGGTAATATGATCCTGAACAGCCGTGATACAGCATTGGTTTACTCAAACGGAACAGGTAATAATACTGCATGGACGCTCAAACGTCCGAATATTAGTTATGATGATATCGGTACATGGGGCGAAGTATTTCGACTGACAGGAGTCATTGGTGAATCAAGTTTTGCATCAGCACATACTGTTAGTATTCCTGCTGCCCCTATTTCAACGGAAAACACGGAAGACAGTAATCCAGGTCCTATTGCAACATTGTCGGATTTTGCGAAGCTCGCCTTGAATATTCAGCATAATACTGGTAATACCAGTGCTGTTTTGATTATGGATACTGCGAACACAAGTAAAAGCAGCCATATTCTTGATTCAGATATTTATCTTAGCGGGACATTTAACCTTTCCGGTACCGGAATTACAGGCTTGACGAGGGATGGTGGGAGTTCGGAGCAGGTATTCTCCGGAAGTCTTACCGGTGGAACCGTACAGCTTGCAGTTGGAGAACACTATGGCAATAATGACCCTGCAGAAGGAAATGGAAGAATTTATCGGCATCGTTGGAACGGATTGTTTTCTGCAATCAGCGGTGCAACAATTTCCGATCTGACAGTGAGCGGCACCTGCGATAAAGAACCTGCCTCCAAAGAAAATACGAGCTATTTTGGTGGTGTTGCGGGAAAATATGAGGGTAGCACTGCAACCTCACTCACAAATGTGACAAGTACTGTTTCCTGTTCCATTCCCGGCACGATTGATAGTTCTATTTCTGTAGTCGGCGGCATGATCGGCGGTGTAGCGGACGATGCGACCGGTATGCTCTCATTCAACGGATGCAATAGTTCGGCTAAAATTGCAGACGGAACCGGTGTAGATAACTATTTCGGTGGATATATCGCATTGGTTGACCGAAAAGGTTCGGTTTCTTCTGGCTCCATCCCTACGATCACCATTAACTTTGGCAACACAGCACAATGCACGGTCGGCGGCGGTGCTGCGGCAACTCCGAACTACAGCAATTCTACGGCAAAGACACGCCCACTTTACGGCGGACTGATTGGTGTCGTGCGAGGAACAAATGCGCACAGCATCGCAACTACGGTGAATGTCACTAATGTTGAAGCGAGTAACCTGATAATCAATTCATCCCTCACTGGTATCAGTCCAAATGGAGCCGGCGGCTTGCTCGGATATGCATGGTATGATGCCGAAGTATCCATTCCCAGACTTGCAGTTTCGGGTTCTTCTGTTACTGCTACAGGCGGTTCTGGTGATCTTGGCGGTCTGGTATATGCAGCTACCGGACATTGGACAGTTTGCGGAGTTGGAACAGATGATAAGGTGACTATTGCATCTTCAACTTTTAGCGGAAGCGGCAGTCTTGGCTTACTGGTGACAAGAGCTTTTAATGAAGTTCAGCTTGGCAAGGATACTGAGGATTATACTGCGGATAAGCAAGCTGCGCTTTATCTGGAGTTGACAAATCAAGTAAAATATGATCCCTCCAGCGCAACGATTTCCGGTTCTCCTTCTGTATTTGATGAGATCGTTGCTTATAGCGTAAATCCCAGTGATTCTATTGGAATAACAGATAATGGCAATGCAATTGTCTCAATCAACACAGACGGTGCAGGCATAGGCTTGATCATGACCGGCTCTGCCTGCAATACCTATCAGAATAAAACCGCCTACGGTAAAAGCACAGTTAAGACAAACGAAAATACTCGATATTACTATAATCTGGACACAATTCGGGGCGGCAGTCCTTCAGATGCGGAAAAGCTGCTGCTCTGGAGTGTACAGCAGTATGCACATTTGAGTATTGCGCGTCATAACTACTTCGGAACGAGCTTTACTCCGTCCGGAACAGCTTTAGATATGACTGGTCTTTCGTATTACACGATCGACTATGCAGGCTCTTTCCCGTTCAGCGGCAGGAATTTCACGCTGACATTCTACAACAAGGAGATCGAGACCGGTGAGGGTGTTGGTGCAGCAGCCGGTAATACCGATGGAAATGTGCGCAGTACGGTAAGTGCATCCAGTCAGCATTATATGATGCACTGCGGACTGTTCCGGAATGTTCCTGCAAACTCGCTTACACTTGGCAATGTAACTCTTTCTGGAAATGTTGGTAAGTATAACGGTGGTTCCGGTTTCATTATCAGCGGTAAGCTCGGCGGAGATGCATCCGTCACAAGTCAGTTTTCTGATACAGGCATCACACTGAGCGGTGCTTATATTTATACTGGAAGCACGATTGGGGCTGGCGATTATGCGCCATTGCTGATCAATACTGTCGGTAAGAATGCAAATCTGAAAATCAAAAATGTTTCGTCTACAGGATACACTTCTCTCACCGGTTTTGCTGCAACCAGCTTGATTGGTAAAGTCGGTGCAGATGATGCTTCAGACAGCAACATGAATATTGAGTTTGACAGTATTACCTTAGATGCCCGAAAAACTGCAAATGCCATTTCTACGGACTTTAATACGGCATACGGATCAACAAAGTCCATTTTCAGCAATGCGACTTTGCTGCAGCAGTATATCTACAGCGGTACTGATTCCAAGGGCGTATATAATTATCGCTGGGAGGAGGACTGGACGAATAATCAGCACCATGTCACCTATGGTGCAGAAATTGACAATACTGTTGATCACAAAGATGCCACAACTAATAAGAGTGAGCAGCGTAATTATTTCGGAAGTGATAAATTTACACATCCTACTAACAATGCTGCAGCGTCAGAATACGGACAATTTGCTGCTAACTTCATTCCCTATGTTTATAATATCGGTAGCAGCAACAGCGATAACATCCATGAGCTCCGTGTCAATATCCCAGTTGTGAATCTGACAGAGGGATGCGGCACCTATAATGATCCTTATGTGATTAAAACGCCTAAGCAGCTTTATGCAGCGGCTGATCTGATAAGAAACGAGAATTTTACAGACACATCATTCCAGATCAATCTGCCATCCAGCATTGCAGACAATCTGCATTGGTGTAATCCTGCTACAGGCGACACGAAGGAGCATAAGGTGTTCCAGCTTAATAATGCGTCTACGCCTCAATTCGCAAATGGCGGTATAACACACTCAAGAGATGATGTTCGTAAGTATCTGGCTGGCGCGTATTATCTGATTGAGGAAGACCTCACGCTTACTGACTTTCCTGGATTGGGAGCTGGTACTACCGGTGACTATGCGTTCCGAGGTGTAGTTGTAGGCAAAAACGATGGAACTGAGGAGGCGCCCGATTATCCGTCTATCACATTGCCAAATGGCGTTTCGTTCGTATATAACAGCAACGGCTGTGTGATCAAGAACTTGGATTTCGTCAAAGGGACAATAGCGATCGGTGATCAGAATGAAAAAGCACAGTTTCAGTATAATGGTGGCTGTAAGGCATACGGTGGCATTATTGACAAGATCATGGGCGGCGACAATATCATTGATCATGTTGGCATTACCTATAATTCCACTGTTACAAGCGGTGGCACGGGTGACTATCTGCACACAATTCCAATCGGTGGCTATGTCGGTGTCATTCTGAACGGTGGTTTGTTCTTCCGCAATATGGATGATGTTGAGCATAAGAGCGGCATTACGGCATTTTCGGCTGCCGTAAACAAAATGTACCTCTACCGCAACCCGATCATCGGCAGAGTGCTGAATGGCTATGCAGTTTGCGAAGACTGCGATGAGCTTGTCAACGGCGATAAGAATTACTATATTTCTAAGCTTACTTCCTACACTTCAGATCCGGAGAATGAACCGGACAAATTGGATGCGGCGACAAAATTGAAGATTACAAGCAATGCCATCAATGCTTATGATGCGCAGTCGTGGTTCGTGCTGTCGCTTCTGGTGAACAGCGGCACGCTGTCCGACAAGACGCTGTATATCAATTCGGATTCCAAGGCGCGGCATATGGGCGCGTATGACGATGTCGGATGCCTGAACACAATTGCAAAGAATGCTGCGGATTTCAAGGATAAAGCACTGTTTGTCAGCGGTTATTCCGAGGTCGGCACAAGCTCTGCAACGGTGAAGCCGTATCTGCTGGAAAAGTATACTGCTGACGGAACTTGGCTGAATACGACATCGGGCTATGCAATTACGATGAGCGGCGGTACTTGGAATTTGCCAAAGGGCTATCGCGGTATTGGTGGATTTAATGTGTATGATAGTGGCACAGCGCTTACCGGTATAAATACAGACTGCAACATCAAAGTTTCAGCTATCACGCCAAATGAAACTGAGATTGTGGTGGATATGTCCTTTAAGACATATCGGCACAATCAAAATAATTACACAGGTCCAAATAAGAAGTTACTCGCATATTTAAGCACGAAGGATAATTATTCTACAAGTCAAAGTGGATTTGGTTTGTTCAATACAATTATCATTACACAAGCGATGACTGTAACAGGTTTGACAGTAACAGGCAATGTTTTTTCGGATTATTATGATGAGGCAACAGGTGAAATCTACACAGACTATGGATATTATAACGAAACTGTTGCAGCGGGGAATGAGCTATACTGGCCTAATCAATATGCTTGTACCGTTAGTCAGAAAGAACGCCTTTCCTGTGGCTTGTTC
>JAFZPL010000200.1 GCA_017550355.1 Oscillospiraceae bacterium
CCCGGAACCGCCGCCGAAACCGGAGCCTGTTCCGGTCTCTGCGAATGACATCCCTGTTCAGACAGCACCGAAGTCAAACACCGCGCCGGCAAAACGAAATTATCCGGCACAGCGCTCTCACAAGCGCAAAAAGTAAACCCATTTACCGTTATTATTGAAAGGATCTGGTTATCATGAGAATCAAATCGTTTGCAGTTGCTGCTGTGGCACTGCTGTTTGCGCTGTTCGCAGTCGGATGCGGAGACAATACGACCGTTGGCGGCAATTCTGTCAATATCCAGGAGAATCAGGAAGATGAAAAGCTGCCGGAGAATGCCTTCCGCATCACGCTCTATCCCAAGTATGCACCGATCACCTGCGAAAACTTCATCAGCCTTGTCTCCGATGGCTTCTATGACGGTCTGACCTTCCACCGCGTCGTCGAGGACTTCATGGCGCAGGGCGGCGACCCGCAGGGAACCGGCATGGGCGGCAGCAAGCAGCAAATCAAGGGTGAGTTTTCCTCCAACGGCGTGAAGAATACGCTGAGCCATACCCGCGGCATTGTCTCGATGGCGCGTTCTTCGGCGCCGAACAGCGCATCCTCCCAGTTCTTCATCTGCTATTCCGACAAGGATACGTTCCTTGACGGCAACTATGCCGCATTCGGCAAGGTGACCGAGGGCATGGAGGTGGTCGATGACTTCCTCAAGGTCAAGCGCGTCAAGGGCAGCGACGGCGCAGTCTCCAAGCCGACCAGTCCAATCAAGATCCAGAAGGCGACCGTGATGTCCAACGATGCAGACGGCAATCCGCGCGTGCAGTTCATCATGGAGGATTTCCTCAGCGGCGCAGAGACCGTCTCGCAGGTGACCACCACCGTTGCGGTGCAGACCACAACAACAACAACAGCATTGACGGCGGTTTCCGCCGACACTGCGATTTCTTCCGATGCATCCGCTTCGGCAGAATCGACTGCAGCTGAATCGACAACGGCAGCAGAATCCACCGCTGCAGCTGCTGAGACCACGACCGCAGCAGAATCCACCGCCGCCGCAGAGATCAGAGGCGGCGTCGCAGAAACGACCTCTTCCGCAGCAGCATCCTGAACAGTGATTCCCACAGACAGAAGCAGTCTCCCGTATCATGCGGGAGGCTGTTTTTTGTTTACGTCCATCTGCGTCAGACCATTGCGTTTTTTTCAATAGTATGGTATAATATAAATTGGACTTTTTTACGCACTGAACGGGGATGAAAGGAGGAACGCAGGCAGATGGACATTTTTTCGCGCTATGCGCCGTTTGTGCAGGAATATATCTATCAGCACGGCTGGCGGAGCCTGCGTCCGGTGCAGACGGCGGCTGGTGAGCTGATCTTCGGAACGGAGGACAATGTGCTGATCTCCGCGTCGACGGCTGCCGGCAAGACCGAAGCGGCATTTTTCCCTGCGCTCACGCTGCTGGAGGAGCATCCCGCGGGCTCGGTCGGCATTCTCTATATTGCGCCGCTGAAAGCGCTGATCAATGACCAGTATCTCCGGCTGACGGAGCTCTGCGAGGGGACGGATATCAAGGTCACGCGCTGGCACGGCGATGCGCCGCAGTCCCAGAAAACGAAGCTGCTGCGAAATCCGTCGGGGGTTCTGCAGATCACGCCGGAATCGCTCGAAGCACTCATGCTGCATAAGCACGCCATGATCCCGAAGCTGTTTCACGGGCTGCAGTTCGTCATCATCGACGAGGTGCATTCGCTCCTGCGCGGTGACCGCGGCGGACAGTGCCTCTGTCTGATCGAACGGCTCTCCGACCTTGCAGGCTGCGATCCGCGCCGGATCGGTCTTTCCGCGACCATCGGCGATCCGGAACAGACTGCGGCATATCTCTCGACGGGCTCAAAGCGCAATACCGTGATCCCGCGCATCAAGCAGGACAAGGTGACATGGCGGCTTTCGATGGAGCATTTCTACGCACAGGATACCTCTGCCGCGGAGACTGCCGCCGAGCCCGCGATGGTCGATCTCTACCGCGATTATTACGCGCTGGATATCCATGATCTGCTCGAACAGGGCGCGGAACCGCTCGAACGGGAGACCGATCCCGCGCCGAAGCATGCCGATCCTGCATACTGCTATATTTTCGCGCATACTGAGGGGAAAAAGTGCCTCGTGTTCGTCAATTCGCGAGAAGAATGCGAAGCGGTCACGACCTCTCTGCGGCAATACTGCGAGATGAAGCATGAGCCGGACAGATTTCTGATCCACCACGGCAATCTTTCTGCTGCATTCCGCGAGACCGCCGAGGAACTTATGAAGGACGAAGAACAGGTGCTGACCACTGTGACCACCGCGACGCTGGAGCTCGGCATCGACATCGGCAAGCTGGAACGCGCATTTCAGCTGGATGCGCCGTTCACGGTCTCATCGTTTTTGCAGCGGATGGGACGCACGGGACGGCGCGGACTGCCGCCGGAAATGTGGTTTGTGATGCGGGAGGATGAGCCGGAAGCCCGCGCAATGCTGCCCTCAACCGTGCCGTGGAAATTATTGCAGGGCATTGCACTCGTACAGCTATACGCAGAGGAAAAATGGGTGGAACCGCCGAAGCTCGACCGTCTGCCGTTTTCGCTGCTCTATCATCAGACCATGAGCACGCTTGCCGCGAACGGCGAACTGCTGCCGAACCAGCTTGCGGGGCGCGTGCTGAAGCTGCAGCCGTTCCGCCGCATTACGCAGGACGATTACCGCATTCTCCTGCGTCATCTCATCAAGACCGACCACATCCAGCAGACCGAACGCGGCGGGCTGATCGTCGGACTGGCGGGCGAGCGCGTGATCAATCAGTTCCGGTTTTACGCGGTGTTTCAGGAGAACGAGGAATTCACGGTGCGCAGCGAATCGCAGGAGATCGGCACGATCGTCCAGCCGCCTCCGCCCGGCGAGAAAATCGCGATCGCGGGGCATGTCTGGGTGGTGGACGAGGTCGATTTCGAACGTCACACGGTCTATGCAACGATGGTTAAGGGCAAGGTGCCGGCGTATTTCGGCGACTGCCCCGGCGATATCAACACGAAGATCCTGGAACGGATGCGGCAGGTTTTGCAGGAGGATCTGGGCTATCCGTACCTCATGAAAAACGCGGTTGTGCGGCTCGATCTGGCACGGCATACCGCGCAGCATTCGGGACTGCTGACCGAACCGCTCATCTGCATGGGCGGGGAGATGTGGGCGCTGTTCCCGTGGCTCGGAAGCTATGCGTTTCTCGCGCTGGAACGCTTTCTCAAGGTGAAGTGCGCGAAGCAGCTGCACCTGTCAGGGCTGGCACCCTCGCGGCCGTATTTCCTCACGTTCAAGATGAAGGCGAGCAAAGAGGCGTTTTTCGCGGTGCTCGCGGAACAGGCGGAGATCCCCTTTGATCCGATGGATCTGGTGTATC
>JAFZPL010000201.1 GCA_017550355.1 Oscillospiraceae bacterium
ATAGGTGCCGGGCGCGATCGTATAGAAATTCTTATCGTAGCCCTGGGCATCCTTCTCCGTTCCGAGCTTTGCGTTGGTTATGCGCAGCGGAGAAAAATCCTTTTCATCATTCAGATTATAGTCCGTGTCTTTGTTGTCCTTCTGGCTGCAGCAGCGGAAGAGCACAGAAGATGTGACCTTTGCCGGTTTCAGTTTATCTGCAAAGGTATTGTATGTCGGACTATAATATTCACGATCAGCCATTCCGTATCCAATGCCGACATGTTCTTCAACTTCCAGCGTCACGCGGTACATTTCGCCGGCGGAGAAATGCCATGTGCCGCTTGCATAGCCTTTTGCCATGCCGATGCGATTCTCCAGCTCTGTCAGGCTCATGACGCATTTGAGCGAATCGTCGCATGTGCCATAGCGGACTGTAAACAGCGGCGAATCTGCATTGTAAATGCCGTTTTCGGGGATATTGTCGCGCGTCAGCGGATCCACACGGTAGACCTTATAGGTGTAATACTTCATATCTGTGCGGATGCTGCTGCTGGATTTCAGAAGTGCTTCGTCTGCATGGAGAGTATTGGCAGCTAATGCCCAATCATCGTCGCTCACAAGCTCGCTCTGTGTGATATGCCAGGTGCCAAGGTCCAGATATGTGTTTCCGATGGCAATGTCCGGAACCGGAACCGGCAGTATAGCGTTTTGATCGATCTTCTCCTGCTTATGCGACATCGGCGTCGGGTAATACCAGATTTCGGAGCCGCTGAGGTTCACACCCTGCCAGTCCATCATGGAGCTGTTGTTCGGGTTGTAGAAATTCGGTTTAATGGAATAATGCTGCAAAACCTGATTGTCAATGACGCAGTCAAAATAATACTCCGTCTCGCGGTACGGCGCACGAATGTTGTTGCCTTCCTCGTCCGTCGTGTAAACCTGTGAAGTCTTCTTGTTGTCGTCATAAGCAGTGAGCTGCATGGAGCGCGATGCATTGATCGCAGGATCATTGTTCGGGTAGACATCCAGGTAGCTCTTGTAGCGCAGCTCAGTGTCTCCGCAGAAGAGGCGGTAATGATAGAGCCCTTCGTCTTCGTTCTCCTCATCCTCGCGGCAGTCCATCAGAACGAGCGCACCGTCGCCGTAGACATCATTGATCTGGATTCTGCCGTCCTGAATGAGCTGCGTATTGAAGGAATCTGCGCCGAGATTCACGGAGCCCATCGTGCCCGGGAAAACGCGGAAATTCTGATCATCACCATCTTCTCTGATCGCAACATTGAGTGCGTCATAGAAGCAGCGGAACAGACCGCCGCGCACCTGCACGTTGGCAGTGCTGATCGGAATCGGTGTCACATTGGCGCCGGCTTTCACAGCATCCTGATTCTCATAGAAAAAGATCTCAAGTCCGTTTGTCTCTTCCTTAGAAAGCTCGACAGTCTGCGTGGAGACATTGCCGTACTTATCTCTGACGCTCTGTGCGGCAATCTGCGCCGCGTCTTTCTTACGGACAAAATTGAACACATTTGCGCCGGTATATGCCTCAAAGGTGCCGCCGTAAATGTATGCGAGACCGCCCACATACTTGCTTTTATCCCACTCCATACGCTTATCCGGATCGTCTGTCGGAGATACTGTGACCTCGACAACTGCGTTTCTGGTGTTGGGTGTTGAGCCGTATCCTTTGAATGTGCCGCCGTAAGAGACAAAGGTTCCACTCAAGCCGACGCGCACGACTGTGCCCATAATGGACTGCGTGACGCGCGTCTCTTTTTTGCTCTTCAGACCGAGCAGATCGACAAACTGATCGACCACATTGAAGCAGCCGTCCACGATCGTGGTCAGCTTATCCTTGTCAGCAGCAGCCTTGACGATGGCGTTTTCTGCCTCTGCGAGCTTGGTGTACTTATCGTCCTTTGCATTTTCTTCGCATTGGCTTTGTTTTTTTCATCTTCGCTGCCGGGCTTTTCATTCTGTTTCTTTTTTTCGTCAATCGTCTGATCGCGTGCGGCTTCTCCGTCTCCGGAAGGCGTTGGCTGTTTATTTTCTGCTCCGGCAGGCTGCACTTCCGTGCTGTTTGTGCCGTCACGCTGTTTGATCGCAGACTGTCCGTTTGTGCCGTCGTCCTCTCCGGTCTTGCCTTGCGATTCCGCATTTGGGTTGATCGCATTCGAGAGCAGATTATGCACGTCATTGTAGGAGCCCTTTGCGAGGTTGATGCCCGTGGCGTATTCCGTCACAGCCACACCCAAAGAGATCACGGAACCGACGACGCTTTTCAGCTTATCCAGCTTGAAGCTGTCATCCTCCTGCGCCTTTGCTCTGCCAGCCTCGAATGTGCCGCCGTAGATGACGAGGTTTCCGTCACTGACATGGAACAGATCGCGCACTGTGTAATGCTTGATCTTGTAGCTGTACGGATCAATCATATATGCGTTAAACTTGATCGTTCCGGTTCCGTTTCCGCCGGGACCTTCGCCGCGCCATGCCGAGGAATCAATGATCGTCAGCGTTGCACCTTCTGAGATTACAAAAGCTGTGCAGTTCAGATCGTCCTCGTTGTCTTTCTGATAGCGGTCAGAGTTACTGTTATTGCGGTTTTTGTTAAATCTGATATTAAGCGTGTGACCATTCAGGTCCAGCACCTTATCAGTCTTAATCACCATCGGCTCCCAGGTGCCGCGAGCATGGACTTCGTGCTCATCGTCATCATAAAGCGCGATATATTTGATATCCGGATCCTTGAGCGCATCACGAAGCGGATTCTCGATCTTATAATTGTCCGGTGTCCAGCTTTCAGTCGTACCGGGCTTCTTCGGTTTGGTGTCGCCGTCGAACGTATTCCAGCTCTTGACATGCGTCCACTTGTATTCGTTGTAGTGTTCCTTCAGATAATTGGAAACATCACCAGTGGTTTCGCTCGTGACGATCTGTTTGCCTGCCTCATAGATTAGGGCATCTTCCGGAGAACTGATATTGTGGGTTGCTTCATAGTCCCAGTCAATCGAGAAATCGCCGCCTCTGGCAGATGCAGTGATGTGCTGCAGCGGCAGGCAGATGCCGGATGAAGCAAGCATCACGCCGGACATCAGCGCAGAAAGAAATCTTGTGAGTTTTCTCAAAATTTTCACCTTCCTTATCTTTGTTGCATTTCTGAGCGGTTTCCTATTCAGATTTTGGGCGGCGCATTCGCCCGGCATAAAGCACATGCAGATGCAACATACCAAACTGTCATATTTTTCACCTCGCTCCCTTGTGTCGAATAATAGGATTTCTGA
>JAFZPL010000202.1 GCA_017550355.1 Oscillospiraceae bacterium
CCGAACGGCATGATCCGGCAGACGGAGTTTTTTGTCTATTCCAAAAGCGACCGCGATGCGCTCGAACAATGCATGGCGCTCGGCTATGCATTTCCGGAGCCGACAACATGGATCCGCGCAAACAAGCAGGACTTTGAACTCGTCCGGAATATTGGCATCCGGGAAACCGGCATCCTCGTTTCCTGCTCCGATTATCACATCTTTAATAAGATGGGGCTCAACAGACGGCAGGCACTTGACAAGTATCTCGGGATCGTGAAGGAATGCATCGAAGCCGGTCTGCGTCCGCGCTGTCATTTTGAAGATATCACCCGCGCAGATTTCTACGGCTTTGTGGTGCCGTTCGCAATCGAGCTGCGGAAGCTGTCTGAGGAAAGCGGCATTCCCATCAAAATCCGTGCCTGCGATACGATGGGATACGGCATCCCCTATCCCGGTGCTGCGCTGCCGCGGAGTGTTTCCGGCATCATCTACGGTTTGCAGCACTATGCGGGCTTTTCAAGTGATATGCTGGAATGGCACGGCCACAACGATTTTTACAAGGGCGTGACCAATGCTGCGACGGCTTGGCTCTACGGTGCGGGCGCAGTGAACTGCTCGCTGCTGGGCATCGGCGAACGCACGGGCAACGTCCCGCTGGAAGCGATGGTCTTTGAATACGCATCGCTCCGCGGCACGCTGAACGGCATGGATCCGTCGGTCATCACTGAGATTGCCGACTATATCGTCCGGGAAACGCATTACGATCTGCCGCCCATGACACCGTTTGTGGGCAGGAGCTTCAATGTTACACGCGCAGGGATTCATGCCGACGGTCTGATGAAGGATGAGGAAATCTACAACATCTTTGATACCACGACGATCCTGAACCGCCCGCCGCTCGTCTCGGTCAGCGCCTCGTCGGGACTCGCTGGCATCGCCTGCTGGATCAACAACTTTTACCGTCTCTCCGGCAGCCGCGCCATCGACAAGAAAAATCCCGCTGTTGCGAAGATCAAGGAATGGATCGACCGCGAATATGAAAACGGACGCGTTACGGTCATCAGCGATGACGAACTGCAAACGCTCACCGAAACCTATCTGCCGACCGTGACCGGGAGGGATCACTGATGTTGCTGGAAACAGATGACCGCTCGCTGCGGATCCGTGTGTTCAACGCGATCGAAAATGCGATCCTTGACGGAGAGTACAAAGACGGCGACAGCCTGAATGAGCTCCGGCTCTCCAAGGAACTGGGCGTCAGCCGGACACCGGTACGCGAAGCCCTGATGCAGCTGGAACTGGAAGGGCTCGTGAAAAATGTCCCGAACAAGGGGGCAGTTGTGATCGGCGTCACCGAACAGGATATTCACGATATCTATGAAATCCGCATCCGAATTGAGGGACTCGCTGCCCGCCTCTGCGCGGAGAATATCACGGAAGATGAACTGCATGCACTGGAACAGATCGTTGATCTGCAGGAATTCTATCTGCTGAAAAACGACACAGAGCAGATCTGGAAGCTGGACGGCGATTTTCACAAGATCATTTATGATGCATCCAGAAGCCGTCCGCTGCGGTTCACGCTCTCCAATTTCCATAACTATATCAAAAAAGCCCGTGATATCTCCGTACAGACAGAGGGACGGGCAGAAAAGACTGTCGCGGAGCACCGTGCAATCCTCGACGCAATCAAAGCGCACAACGGCGACCTTGCCGAACAACTGACCGCAAAGCATATCTCCAACGCTGAGGACAATCTCTTTGAAAATGTGATGAACAAGGAATAATTTTGCGCTTTGAAACAACGAAGCTCCCGATCTCATACAATCGGGAGCTTTCCGTTATTCTGTCACGATCAGCCAGCGGGAAAGTCTGCCGGTATCGAACGCGCTCTGCATGGATGCCGTCACCGGCGGTACCGCTTGTTTCAGATAGGCAATGAGCTCCGGATGATCCGAATAACGAAGCAGAGAAAGCTCCGCCGCAACACGGATATCTGCTGCACTCCGGCCGGAAAACTCCGCGTTCAGGCGCTCTGCTGCATCTGCCGTCACCTGCAGTGTGCTGCCGTCATCGCCCGCAAGCTCCGCTGCAATATACTGCCGGAACACCAGATCGGCGACCGAATCCGGGATCGACTGCGGCGTCATCAGGTAGCGCCCCGCATGCCGCTTCATAATCCCGCGCACCGTTTCCTCCGGGAACAGATGCAGAAATTCAGCCTCCATCCGCAGTGCACCGAAATATTCCGCAGCACCGATCACGCCGTTCCCGCGGATCTGCCGTTCCCCGATCAGCGGATACACGCGCTCGATGATCTGTGCGTCCGCATTGAACTGTGCATCGTATTTCGTGCAGAAAAGCGAAAACTTTTCGAGCAGCTGACGGAAGAAATCCGTCATAAACGGCTGCATCAGGTCGTATGCTTTCCGGAAATCCGTCTTTGCCTGCTCAAACAGCGCCATCACACGCTGCTGACCGAGACTTTGCAGTTCCCGGACGGAACGCTGTGCCAGTGCCTCCGTTGCGGCGTCATCGCCCTGCAGTATCAGCAGGACCGCGTCGATCTGATGCAGGATCGAACGGTAGATTGCAGCCAAACGGTTGTTCGTGACACAGCCGCTTCTGCCGCGGTTATACATCTGTGCAGTTTCGACGGCACAGTTCTGGAGGTCGCGGCGGATCTCCAGCAGCTTTGCGTCGGGGATCAGGCCCTGTTCCGCAGCACGCACCAGAAGTCCCATCGTGTAATCCACGCGCGAAACCGGTTCGAGGTTTGTCCCTTGCTTTATCAGCTCTGTTTTCATCGTGCAGCCTCCTTACTGATACAGTTCCGAACATGCAGCATCATCCGCCGCCCACTGATCCGCCATGTCGTCCCATTCCTGTTCCAGAGATTCGCTTGGAAGCAGCAGTTCCGGATCGTGGGAAAGAAGCTCGTCCAGTTCTTCCGTGAACGTGCCGAACACAGGCCGTTCGTCATCGTAGGATGCGTAGGGATCGTCCTCCATGATGTACGCGGGATCCGCAAAGCGTGCATCATAATCCGGTTCCGCGGGACGGTAGCCGCCCGTGTCACCGAGCATTGCACTGCGGAACAGGCGGTCGCGCCTGTCCATATCTTCTGCATAAAGATCCTCGTCGCTGCGCGTCAAAGCGGCGATCTGATCGGCATAGAGCGCGAGCCGTTCATTCCCGCTGATTTTGGCAAGATTCGCCTTGCGCTTCTGATTTCTGCGATGAATGAGGCGGTTCATTGCGGGAACAATGATCTGACTCATCAGCCCGCTGAGTGCTTCCGTGTCACCGGCGCAGGCAGGGCAGATATAAAAGCGATACATATAAAATAGTATGGCATTGTCCGACAGCATGCAGGAACGCTGATCGTTTTCCTCGCAGATCTCCTGCAGCTCGCTCTTGTAGCGGTAAAAGATCTCGGTCAGTTCCGCAATCTCTGCGGGATAATTCCGGAAATAGCCCGCCTGCAGAAACCAGTGAATCAGCCGCGGCGTGATGGTCTCCCCGAAGCAGACAAGATCATTTTCGCGCAGCGCGGTCTGCGTGGTCTGCACCAGCATTTCGCAGTCGTCCGGCGTAAGCTGAAGATTATAAAACGTAAATGCTTCGCGGTTTGTCGCACGCAGCTTCCGTTTTTCCTCCTCCGGAACCAACAGCCCGAAGGAATCTGTCAGGCTCAATGAAAAATCTACCACGAAAATCCTCCTTTCGCTCTTGACAAAACGAAAAATCTATGGTATAATAGACAAGGATGATAAAATGAGTGTATTGTACGCTCTTTCTGTTTTCGATAGATGTCGGTATCTTTTATTATAGCACACTTGGCAGCGTTTGTCAAGTGCTTTTTTCGTATTCCGAAAAATAATTTCAAAAATGCAGGAGCAGTCCGTGTCTGGACTGCTCCTTTTTCATTTCAGGAATCATCTCTTGAATTTGGCTGCGACACCGAGACCGATCACAAGGATCAGCGCGGAAACGCCGAGCAGAATATAGTGAACCGTGTGGTCTGTGTTCTGTCCGCTCATGCCGGAGAAGCCGCCCATCTGCGGCCGGCTGCTGCTGCCGCTGACTGCCGTTGTGGTCTTGCTGTCGGAATCGGGCTTGCTGACAGCGCCGGTCTGCGATGTACCGCCGGACTTTCCGGAGGAACCGCTCACGGCAGTAGTCTGCGTCGTATCGCCGGATTTCTGAGAGGAACCGTTCGGACGAGTGAAACCGTCAGGCATATTCCCATCGCCGAACTGGGACGGATCAAAGCCTTCCGGCATATTGCCGCCGCCGGGCATCTGGGAAGGATCAAATCCATCGGGCATATTCCCACCGCCGGGCATCTGGGAAGGATCAAATCCCTCGGGCATATTCCCGCCGCCGGGCATCTGGGAAGGATCGAATCCCTCGGGCATATTGCCGCCGGACGGCTTCGTGTTTGCGGTTTTCTGGAAAGAGAGCGGTACGGTATTCACGCCGCCTTCCTGGCTTTCCCTGCCGGATCTGCCGCCGAAGGAGCCTCTGCTGTCCCTGCTGCTGCCGGACTCTTTGCTGTCGGATGTATCGGATTTGTCTGTGCTGCCGTTCGCATCAGACTTGCTGTCTTTGCTGCGTCCGAAGCCGCCGCCGAAGCCGCCGCCCATCGTTCCCATATCGGAGATGTTCAGGCTGCCTGTGTCGATCAATGCGGATTTGTCTGCGCTCTGTCCCTGGGATGTAGACGGGATCGTGCCGTCAAGCTGTCCCTGTACGCTCTCTGCGCGAAGCGTGCAGAACTGCTTCATTGCATCGACGCCCTTCTTGAATTCGTCGTAGGTGCAGAATTTTGTGGAATCCTGCTCGACGTATTTGTCGATGAGTGCTGCTGTATCGGTGACCATCTTTTCAAAATTCACGCTGCCGAGAAATTCGCTGAACAGCTGGTGATACTGCGCGGTATACTGTTCGTTGTCGAAGATCCAGGAAACCATCGGACGGTCGCTCATGCCGTTGGAGACGGGTGTATCGATCGGCGAATTGACCGAGGAGGATGCATTGGAGCCCATGAAGGAGCCGTATGCGAGATTATAATCCCACGGGATCATGCAGAATTTGCCGTCTTTCTCGTAGAGATAGTAGTTGTGGATCATCTGTCCGGTGTAGCTGTCGCCGTTGACGAGGAAATCATGCACCACGAAATAGCGGATCACTTCATCCACATCCACGGTGTTTTCCAGATCAGACTGTTCGAGCAGCGCCTTCAGGGATGCAATCAGACGTGTCTTGTCCGCATCGGTCACAGTGGTCTTTGCATTGTTGAAAATGTTGGAGTAGCTGGAAAATTCATCATCGGTATATTTCAGCTTCACATCGTCGCTGCCCATACCGAAGCCGCCCATTCCGCCGCCTCCGCCGGGCATCTTGGAAGCATCGAAGCCTTCCATATTGCCAAAATCGGGCATTTCGCCGTCTCCGAAATTGGGCATCTGTCCGCCGCCGAAGCCGGGCATATTGCCGAAATCAGGCATTTCACCGTCTCCGAAGTTCGGCATCTGTC
>JAFZPL010000203.1 GCA_017550355.1 Oscillospiraceae bacterium
GTCGAGGACGCATACCTCATCCTCGAAGCAGCAAAATCTGTCGTGTTCGTTCCGGGCTACGGCATGGCTGTTGCACAGGCACAGCACGCTGTCAAAGAGCTTGCTGACAAGCTCGAAGACAACGGCGCAGAGGTCAGCTTCGCGATCCACCCGGTCGCAGGCCGTATGCCTGGCCACATGAACGTGCTGCTCGCAGAGGCAAATGTCCCGTATGAACAGCTTAAGACTGCGGACGAAATGAACCCGCAGATGCCGAACACCGACGTTGCGATCGTCATCGGTGCAAACGACGTTGTCAACCCGTCCGCACAGACCGACGAATCCTCGCCGCTGTACGGTATGCCGATCATCAATGCATACGAGGCAAGAACCGTATTCGTGCTCAAGCGCGGTAAGGGTACCGGCTTCTCCGGCATTGAGAACCCGCTGTTCACCAATGACAACACCGTCATGATCTACGGCGACGCAAAGCAGACCGTTTCCTCTCTCGTCAGCGAATTCGACGAGGGTTGATCCCGTCCGTTTTCATCATCAAACCAAAACGGAGCATTCCCATCCGGAGTGCTCCGCTTTTTTTGCATCCAAACAAAAGGAAGAACCTCCGATGGCTTTGTCGGAGGCACTTCCTATCCCGTTTATTTTTTGAACATGGCAAGATGAAAAACAAATTCGTTGTTCCGGTAGCCTTTCATATCGTTGTCGTAAAATTCGATCACGAGATCGTTTTTGCGGGCAAAATCCTAAAAAAGCCTTTTCATAGAAGAACTTCGGCAGGTTGCGGTATCGCTCCTCATAGTCCGCAACGATCTCCTTGCGGCAGCGGATAAAGTCGTCCTTTTTCTGCGCATCATGAATGTCGATCAGCACGATCGCCGAGCCCGCTTTCTGATACATCCGCTCCAGCAGCTTTGCCCGAGTCACCGCCTACTTTCCGAGCAGCGAATCCAGCGGAATGCCGCCGTCCATCAAATCAACCCCGTTTGCACGCTTGAGTTCCAGAAACAGCTTGTTTATATCTGAACGATCCGGTTTTGTCTCATCGATCTGTCGTCTTTCCCAAATCTGTTTCCAATTGTTTCCCATAATACCGCCCTAATATCTCATTGATTTCAATGAAGCTGAAAACAGCCCCATTTCAGTTATTATATCATAACACCAGGCAAAAGTAAATAGCCTATTCTATAAATGCACTGATGAATATTATACTATTTCTGATAGCAGAAGGCTGATATCACGAAGATTTCCGCACCATTTATCACGAATATTCCGTGAATACTCAAAAGCCAAGCATTCTGTGCAGAAACAGCGCGAAATTTGACAACCGCGCTGATCTGTGGTATAATTATTATGTATGCATGTAACCGAATCGCATTGCCGCAAAAAAGTTTTAAAAACGCTGTAACGCCAGCGCGGTTTTTGGTTACTCTATTATTAAGAGGTGTAGAAAGGCGGTGACAATATGGATGACGCATCTATCATTGCACTCTATTTCGCCCGCGATGAACATGCGATCCGTGAAACCGCCGACCGCTTCGGACCCGCCTGCATGACGAATGCCATGCGCATTCTCGGCTGCCGCGAGGAAGCAGAAGAATGTGTCAACGATACCTACTTCGAGCTATGGCGCACCATTCCGCCTCAGCGCCCGGAACATCTCACCGCATTTATCCTCACGATCGTGCGCCATCTGGCGATGAACCGGATCAAACACAAACAGGCAAAAAAACGCGGCGGCGGCTCGGTTCAGCTGGCGCTCGAAGAACTTGACAACATCCTGCCCGCCGAGGATGATGTGCAGGGACAAACCGAGAAAAATCTCACTGCCGAGGCAATCAACCGCTTTCTCGCAACGCTCCCAAAAGATCAGCGTATCATCTTTCTCCGCAGATACTGGCATTTTCAGTCGGCAAAGGAGATCGCGTCCGCACTCGGACTCACTGAGAGCAATGTGCGTGTCACGCTGATGCGTCTTCGCACTAAGCTCAAAGAATACTTAGAAAAGGAGGATCTGCTATGAACAGCTTTGAATTTTTGCAGAAGCTGGACGGTATTTCGCCGGAATTCATTGAAGAAAGCCTTGGCACTGATATTTCAGAGCATGCAGCCGTTCCGCAGATTTTTGCAGCAGTCGGCTCGGCTGAAACCGTCCGAAGCACCGATCCTCCGGACATCAAGGCAAAGCGCGGAATCCTACACACTGCCGTTTCCTATATCAGCCTTGCAGCTTGCCTCGTTGTCGCAGTCGGCGCGGCTTTCCTCTTCCACAATCTCCACGGCCACAACACCGACCTGCTGGAATCCAGTACGCCTGATCCGGCTGAAACAACACAGCCCCTTGTGACAGTGACCGCGCTGCAGACTGACCTTGCACAGCAGTCGGAGACAACCCATTCCACAGTCACGTACACACAGATAACGTCCGTGGTTTCAGATGCAGAGTTCACTGCTGATTCATCGCTCGGAACGCTGAATATCACGGAGCTTTCCGCAGATAACACGCTTCCGGAACGCACTGAAGCAACCGACGCGGTCATCTCCGGCAACGAAACCGAAACAGCGGACACACCGGATGAACAGACCGAGACTGAAACTGCAGCCGAAACGACCGTTGAAACCACCGCAGAAATAACAACGGCTGCTTCCGAAACAGAAGCGCCGGAACAGACCACGGAGAACACTGAAGCAACGACCTCCGCGCCCGAAACAACGCATTCCGAACCGCACAAACAGATCACACCCGGTCTCGGCGATCTTGACGGCGACGGTCTGATCACCGAAGCGGATACCGCAATCCTTTACTGCACCATCGCAAGAGAGAGCTGCAACGGCAAGCGCTTCATTTCCGAGGAGCTTTTCCCGCGTGCCGATTTCAATCAGGACGGCAACGTCACCTATGCCGATCAGATCTGCGCAACGCGCTATATCGCGCTGTACTGGTACATCGGCTACCGCAATCTGTCAGTTGAAAAGTACATCGCAGATCTGAACATGTACAACCAGCTTTATCTCATGTCCGTGCAGGATCTGCCGCCGGAATTCGGCGATCTCTGGCAGGAAGCTGCATTCGTGCTCACGATCAATGAATCCGCAGTCAGCAACACCAGCGAACTCACCTACGAAACACGCTGCGAGGAAAGCGAAGCCGCTTTGCAGACAGTGCGTGACGAATACCAGAATATGCTGTAAACAGAACCGGCATACCCCAAAACAACGGGTATGCCGGTTTCATTCATTCTTCGTTTAAACCTCCGGCGGAAGGCAGATCCGAAACGCCGTCGGAAGCGCATATTCTGCGTGAAGCTGATCCCATGTCACCCACTGAAACCGGCTGTCACAGCGCAGACAGCGGATATGCACGCAAGCCATATGCCACTCAATATGCGTGAAAATATGCACGCGCTGCCGGATCGAAACAATCTCGTTCGCCTGAATATTCCACGCGGATGCATCATCCAGCGCTGCCTGTGCTTCCCGCTTGCCGTCCAGATGCGGCAATTCAAACAGTCCCGCAAGCAAGCCGTGCTCCCCGCGTTTCCGGATTGCGACGCTGCCGCCGCATTCCAAAATATAAACAGTGTATTCCTCGATTCTGCGCGGCTTTTTCGCCTTCCGCACAGGAAAATCCGTCTCACTGTGTTCTTTGTGTGCGCGGCACAGACCGTTCAGCGGACATTCTTCGCAATGCGGTTCGCCGTTCGGCACACAGACCGTTGCGCCCAGTTCCATCAGTGCCTGTGTCAATTGCCCGCACTGCCCGTCCGCATATTTCCTGTATAATTCGCGGAGTGTATCGCGGATATCGCGCTTGACGGCAGTATCGTCCGTACAGCGTCCGTCGCAGAAGAGCCTTGTCATCACGCGCAGGACATTCCCGTCCACGGCAGGCTCCGGCAGATCAAAGCAAATCGACGCAATTGCACCTGCGGTGTATTCCCCGATTCCGGACAGCGCGATGATTTCTTCATATTTACACGGAAATGCTCCGTTGTGCCGCGAAATGATCTACCCCGCTGCCTTTTTGAGATTCCACGCACGGGAATAATAGCCGAGCCCTTCCCAGAGCTTCATCAGCACATCATCCGGACACTCCGCCAGCGAACGGATATCCGGCAGACGTTCGAGAAAGCGCGTATAATACGGCTTGACCGCCTCCACGCGTGTCTGCTGGAGCATAATCTCCGAGAGCCAAACGCGATATGGGTCGCGGTTTTCACGCCACGGCAAAACGCGGTGATGCGCCGCGAACCACGGCAGCAGCTTTTGCACGATCAGATTTTCATTCATATTGATTTCTCCGGACTTCTTTTATTTTGGTACACAATCGCGCAAAAGAATCCCCGACTCACGGCATTCTTCCGCCGCAAGCCGGGTTCTTTTATCGTATGTTGACCGCTCAGATATTATAGAGGATTTCAGAGTAGCACGGGAACGGCCATCTGTCCTGCGGAATCAGCGTTTCCAGTGCATCCGCAACGGAACGCAGACGCTCCATCGCTGGCACGACCTGCTTTCTGTACGCCGCAGCCTGTTCAGCGACCGGCTTCACGCTCTTTGCCGCCGCAAGATGCTCGCGCAGATCGCTGATTGCATCGTAGAGCGATTCAGTCAGGTCGTTGATCTCCGACGCAAGCGAATCCTCCACCGCAGAGCTGACATGCAGCAGCGGCGGGAGTTCCTCCTTCAGCTTGATCATCTCGCAGAGCTCCTTCGTATATGTGAGGCATACCGGCAGGATCTTCTTGCGTGCGATATCGACCATCGTCTTTGCTTCGATGCAGACGGTCTTGCTGTAATTGTCGAGCAGGATCTCCTTACGGGAGGTGATCTCCGCATGAGAGAGGATCTTCTGCTCCTCAAAGATCTTCACGAATTCGTCGCGGTCATACTGCATCAGCGCTTCGACCGTGGACGGGAAATTCGGCAGACCGCGGCGCTTGCACTCTGCAAACCATTCATCGCCGTAGCCGTTGCCGTTGAACACGATATCCTTGTTCTCGCGGATCGTGCGCTTGAGCAGTGCATGGAGTGCGGCGTTGAAATCGTCTGCTTTTTCCAGTTCATCGCAGAACTGCGTCACTTCCCACGCAAAGATCGTGTTCATCACGAAATTAAAGCAGGAAATGGAGTCCGCAGAACCAAGCATGCGGAATTCAAACTTGTTGCCGGTGAACGCCATCGGCGAGGTGCGGTTGCGGTCGGTGGAGTCCTTGCGGAACTGCGGCATTGCATCAACGCCGAGATTGAAACGCTCCTTGCTCTGGTTATCGAGCGGAGTATCGTTTTCGATTGCATCCAGTACGCGCTGAAGATCGTCGCCGATAAAGACGGAGATCATAGTCGGCGGTGCTTCATTGCCGCCGAGACGGCAGTCGTTTCCGGCAGATGCGGAGGACAGGCGCAGCAGCGGCGCATATTCCTTCACACCCTTGAGGAAAGCGCAGAGCGTCAGCAGGAAGATCATGTTCTCCTGCGGCGTATCGCCCGGCTTGAGCAAATTCTGCCCGTCATCCGTAGAGACAGACCAATTATTGTGCTTGCCCGAACCGCTGATACCCGCGAAAGGCTTTTCATGCAGCAGACAGACGAGACCGTGCTTGAGCGCGATCTTCTTCATAAGCTCCATCGTCAGCTGATTGTGGTCAGCGGCAATGTTGGATGTGGTGTAGACCGGAGCCAGCTCATGCTGTGCCGGTGCGACCTCGTTGTGCTCGGTTTTCGCGTAAATGCCGAGCTTCCAGAGTTCTTCGTCCAGCTCGCGCATGAAATCGGAGACACGCTGCGTGAGATTACCGAAATAGTGATCGTCCATCTCCTCGCCCTTCGGCGGCATTGCACCGAACAGCGTTCTGCCCGTGAGGATCAGATCCTCGCGTGCATCGTAGCTTGCCTTGTCGATCAGGAAATACTCCTGTTCCGGGCCGACCTCCGTATAAACACGCTTGACCTTGTCATTGCCGAAAAGTCTGAGCATCCGCACACATGCACGGCTCACGACATCCATCGAGCGCAGCAGCGGCGTTTTCTTGTCGAGCACTTCGCCCGTATACGAGACGAAGCCCGTCGGAATGCAGAGCGTGCGGTCTTTGATGAATGCATCGGAAGTGGGATCCCATGCAGTATAGCCGCGTGCCTCAAAGGTTGCGCGGAGACCGCCGGACGGGAACGAGGATGCATCCGGCTCGCCCTTGATGAGCTCCTTGCCGGAGAATTCAAGAATCACGCGGCAGTTGCCCGCCGGTGTGATGAATGCATCGTGCTTTTCCGCGGTCACGCCGGTCATCGGCTGGAACCAGTGCGTGAAATGGGTGCATCCCTTGGAAACCGCCCAATCCTTCATCGCTGCCGCAACGACATCGGCGGCATCTCTCGGAAGCGGTGTACCGACCGTTCTGGTCGCCATGACAGCCTCATAGACCTTTTTCGGCAGAGTGCTGCGCATCACCTGCTCATTGAATACATTGCAACCGAAATATGTATCCGGTGCTGCCGTGTTGGGAACAAATTCCATAGATATACCGTGCGTTTCGCGAAGAACCGCACGCCTCCTTTCGGTCTGATTTCCTTACCGTATTATTATAACAGATTTCGCGCCAAAAAGCAATAGCAATACACAAAAAACCTCCGGCAGCAATTTGCCGGAGGCTTTGTATGTTCACTGATAAAGCTTTGCGCTGTTTTCCTTCGCAGCATCCTTGCTCTGCAGGTGGTACCCGACATGCGTGCGCAGCCAGTACTGTGCGAGCACCTCCAGAGAATAGCCGCTGTTGCTGTCCGCAAGATACCAGTTTTCAACGGTACCCGCAGGCGCATCACAGATCGTTCCTGCATTCATGCAGCTTTCGCCGGAGCTTGCCTTGATCTTCGCGCAGAAATCGCCGACATTCTTGAAGTAGACCAGTGCGGGAAGCACGTCCATCGAAACGCCGCCCTCGCCCGCTGCCGGGAAATAATGCTCGGCATAGAGCTCCTCGACTGCCTTGGGCTTCTTCTGCTTCTTTGCAGGATCCATACCGTTGTCCGGGCTCTCCTGCGGCTGACTCTTGCTGTAATGCAGGAGCGCGATTTCACGCAGCTCGCGCTTTTTCACATCACCGGTCACACGAACGAGGATGCATCCGCGCTTCATACGCGGCAGAAGGATCTTGCCTGTCAGCACCTCTTCCGAACAGAGCATCTGCTCGGCATCCTTGAGCGTCAGTGCACTGAACGGCTCTGCACCGCGCAGCTTGGATGCGGAAATACGGTATGCGGGCGGGAATTCCTCCATATCCTCTCTTGTTTCCGGCACGGCGAGAATGGAAAGCGGTGTTTTGCCGGGCTTGTACTTCTTGCCCTCTTCCTCTGCCTTTTTCCGTGCAGATTCCTGCTTTTCCGCTTCGCCCGCGAGCATTGCGTCGCGCTTGTTCTCGTAGTAGCTCGCAACCGGCGTGCTGTGAAGCGCATCCTTTTCGAGGCGGAAATCGGCAGCCGGTGTCGTCACCTTGATCAGCAGCGGGTTATTTGCAAATGCGCCCGTTTCAACCAGTGTGACCGAGCAGGGCAGATGCACTGCCTTGAGACGGTTGCCGTCGAATGCGGAAGCACGGACGGTCTCGAGCCCCTCGTTGAATGTTACCTTTGTCAGGCCGCATTTTTCAAATGCGAGCTTATAAATGCAGCGGACATCGCCGGGAATCTCAACCGCTGTTTCAGAATCGAGATAATCCATCAGGACATGTTCACGGATATAGAAGCTGCCCCATTCCTGTTTTGCCCACGGTGTACCGCGGAAGCAGTGCAGTCCCATTGTGATCTTTCGTCCGGAGGTGAAGAAAAAGCGAAGTGCATCCGGCTCAAAAACATGCGAAAAATGTGTTTCCTCCGGCAGGATGACCTCTTTCAGCGACGTGCAGCCGTCAAAGCAGCGGTAGCCGAGCTTGGTCAGGGAATCCGGCAGCATCACGCTCTCCATTGCGGAGCAGTCGCTGAATGCGCCGACGCCAAGCTCCGTGATGCCCTCGTCGATGATCAGGCAGCGGATCTTGTCGCGGAACGGATACCAGGGCGGCGTGGGGCGCTTTGCACTGCCGTAATCCGCCATGCGTCCGAAACCGGACACGGTCATAACGCCGTCTTCTTCCAGTCTCCAGATGAGAAACTCGTCTCTTGCCTTACCGGGCTCATAGAAACCGTCCTCATCGAATATATTGTCATTTGTGATCTGTACTTCTTCCTGCATCGTATCAAACTCCTCCCTGCAAGTCTGCATACAAAACCATGCTATCGTCTTATTATACCACAGGAAGTACAGAAAAGTCAAGACTTGATACAATAATTTTCTGTGAAGTTATCACGAACAGATTAAATCTTTCAGTTCCTCCCGCAGCCGGACAATGATCTTTTTCTCCAGCCGTGAGATATAAGACTGTGAAATACCGATCGTGTCCGCCACCTCCTTCTGCGTCTTTTCGATGCCGTCGTCCAGTCCGAAACGCATCTCCATGATCTGCCGTTCCCGCGGAGAGAGCCGTTCCACAGCCTGCCGCAGAAGCCGCCGTTCCGACTGCGTTTCGATATCACGGCAGACCTCGTCCGCCTCCGTACCAAGCAGATCCGAAAGCAGGAGCTCATTGCCGTCCCAGTCCGTATTCAGCGGCTCGTCGATGGAGACCTCTGTCCGCTGCTGTGCGGTTTTCCGCAGATGCATGAGGATCTCATTTTCGATACAGCGCGACGCATAGGTCGCCAGTTTGATATTTTTCTCCGGATGAAAGGTATTCACTGCCTTCATCAACCCGATCGTACCGATCGAAATGAGATCGTCAAGCGGTGCAGCGGGCGTCTCAAATTTCTTTGCGATATAGACCACAAGCCGGAGATTATGTACGATCAGCGTTTCCCGCGCAGAGCAGTCCCCTGCCGAAAGCTGCGCAAACGCCGCCGATTCCTCCTCCCGTGTCAGCGGCGGCGGCAGACGGTCTGTCCCGCCCATAAAATGCACTGCGCCTATCCGTTCACCAAGACGCATCGCCCGTTTCAGCAGATCAATACACATAAGAAGCCGTTTCATGCAAATTCCCTCCACTTTATAGTATTTCCGCCGGAACGATTGCGCGGTCGCCCTCCGCATCCGTCACTGCGATCAATACATCGAGCGGTCGCTCCTGCGGATGCGATTCGTCTGCAATCGCTGCGCTGTCAGGCAGAAACGCCGGCAGCAGGCGCATTCCCGCAACAGTATGTACCGGCAGCATCCGGAATCCCTTCCGCGATTGTGCCGCCGATGCGGAATCGGCAAATCCGGTAAGCCAGCCGCAGAGGATCTCTGCCGGACAGACAATCACCGGTCTGCCCGTAAACACATCGCAGAGCGAACTGCCCGTATCCGCCAATGCCGGCACTGAAAAGCGGCAGTCCCCGATCTCAAGGTTCAGACGGTATGCGCCCCGCGGGATCCGGTTCCGGATGCGGTTCCAGATCGCCGCGCATGCGGCGGCAGCACCCGAACCAAGCAGCAGCACCGTCAGCGAAAGATCTGTGTATACGACCGCATTGTTCGCGATCTGCGGCAGGGAGACCGCACCAATGATCCCGCTGAACAGTGCGCTCACTCCGAACAGCACTGCAGCCCGCATACACAGCCGCCGGAGATCCTGCAGACCGAACGCCGCAGCGCTCATCATCACAGCCGTGACCAGTCGCAGCAGCACGGACAGCACCGGATGCATCGCGGGCAGGAAGATCGCAAGCGTACTGACCGCGCCGAGCATTGCCGCAAGGATCCCGCGCAGACAGCGCAGCGGCGTATGCGTCAGGTGCGCCGCCGTTTGCAGCATCGCGTAATCCATCCAAAGGTTTGAAAGCAGCAGCACATCCAGATAGACCGTCATGTTCATCACCGTATTCAGTATAGCACATCTTCCGTGCGAAACATGTCACTATTGGGTATTGAGAAATGTGGAAAGAGAAATGATTGCGTTCCAAGTATTCAACCGTTTCACTGACAAGGCAAAAATCCGTATTCCGGGTTTTATGTACGGCAAGGATTTTTCGTATTTCATTCTGAAAAAGTGCGCTGTCAGCGGATAATTAAGCCGATAAGACGGCTGTTTGAGAGTTACTAAACAGGCTCTAATATTAAATACAGACGAGGAACGCGCAATTCCTCTTTTCTCTTTTCTTTCTCCTCATTTCAATTCGTTCCACATTTTTTCTCTCTCCCTCTTGACAAACACATTCTTCTTATGCTATAATACCCGTGTAAACCGTTGAAGCGGAAGAAACGCTGTATATGCTCCCACAGAGAGCCCGTTGTGCTGGAATCGGGCGGAACACAGTGCAGTCAATGGAACGCGGAGGGCGCAGCCGGTTCTGCCGGATAATCTGCGACGTGCATGGCATACGTCAGTTGCCGGGGATATGTCGGTATCCCGCAAAAGAGCGCGGGTTCTGCGCGTGAAAATGTTTCACGGGGAGGATCATGCGAATCAAGGTGGCACCGCGAGTGTAGAAAGCACCCGTCCTTGACTGTTTTGTACGTCAGGGACGGGTTTTGTTGTCCCTGCAATATGAAAACTGGGCATTCGCCCGCAACCGAAAAGGAGTGTGCTTTATTATGGCAAACACAAACGAGATCCCTTACAAGATCTACCTCACCGAAGACGAGATGCCCAAAAAGTGGTACAATCTGCGTGCGGATATGCAGAACAAACCCGCACCGCTCGTCAATCCGGGAACCGGTCAGACTGCAACGCTCGATGAGCTCTCTGCAGTTTTCTGCCGTGAGCTTGCAGAGCAGGAGCTGAACGTCACCGATCCCTACATCGACATTCCGCAGGAAATCCTCGATTTTTACCGGATGTTCCGCCCGTCTCCGCTGGTGCGTGCATACTGCCTCGAAAAGAAGCTCGGCACCCCCGCGAAGATCTACTACAAGTTTGAGGGCAACAACACCTCCGGCTCCCATAAGCTCAATTCCGCAATCGCACAGGCATACTACGCAAAGAAGCAGGGCCTCCGCGGCGTGACCACCGAAACCGGTGCAGGTCAGTGGGGTACCGCGCTTTCGATGGCTTGTTCCTATTTCGATCTGGACTGCAAGGTCTTTATGGTCAAGGTCAGCTATGAGCAGAAGCCGTTCCGCCGCGAAGTGATGCGTACCTACGGCGCATCCGTCACGCCTTCTCCCTCCGAAACAACCGAAATCGGCAAGAAGATCCTTGCGGAGCA
>JAFZPL010000204.1 GCA_017550355.1 Oscillospiraceae bacterium
CAGATCCGCATGACTGCGTCGTCGAGACATTCCTCCGCATCCTCCGGATAGCCGGCGAGGATGCGCCCGATGACGGCTTTCATCAGCCTGCCGCAGCGTTTCACGACATAGGCGAGGGCGTCTTCGTTCTTTTTGCGCAGCTCGTCCAGGAAGTTTTCTTCTGTGATCTGCATTCGGATCCCTCCTTTCACTAAGTATGACGAAGCAAAATCGGCATTTCTATCATCCGCTGTATCATTTTTCGCTTCATACCTATTATAGCATATTCCGCATACAGCATTTTCCCGAATTTGGATTGTACTGCCCGTCCGGAATTGTGAAAAAGTACGCTATTGTGAAAAAAAGCAAGGACTTTCCCCAATTCTGAACCCTTTCGCGAAATTTTCAAAAATATTTCTGTGATTTTGCAAAAAAACACTTGCATTTTTTTGTGAAGTATGCTAAAATAGAAGAGTAACAGAATTTCGGAGCCTTTTTGCGTATGTGAGATGCCATGCGATTTTCCGTTGTTTCTGTAAGAAATGCCCGTTTGGTTCGCCGATGCGATGAATTTTGCACAAATGGCAAAATGACCAAAGCAGAGGGAACGGCGCGGCATCTGAACTTTTTTCTAGGAAAGGGGGAACTGTACTCCCATGCAAAGAATAAGGGTATTGGTTCTCTTTGGCGGAAGCGCAAACGATTATACGCAGTCCCTGCTTTCGGCAGTCTCCGTGCTGAAGGCGCTGCCGGAGGACCAGTACGAATGTGTCCCGGTCGGCATCAACCGCCGCGGCAGATGGCTCTATTATCCGGGCGACTATGACCTGATCGCCGCATCCGAGCTGCAGAAGGTCACGCCGGGCTGGAACGAATGGGAGCATCCCAAGATCCCCGCGTGGGATGAAAATCCGGACTGCACGACGGCGATCCTTTCGCCGGATCCGGTGCATCACGGGATTCTGGTGCTGGAGGACGACGGCTCCTATACAAGAAAGCGCGTGGACGTTGTGTTCTCGCTGCTGCAGGGTTCGGTCGGCGAGGACGGCTCCGTGCAGGGGCTCTGTGAGCTTTCCGGCATCCCGTTTGTCGGCAGCGGCGTACTCGGATCGGCAGTCTGCCGGAACAAGGCAGTCACGCATCAGATCCTCAAGGCGGCAAATATTCCGACGGCGCATTTTCACGCCGTTCCGCAGCGTGATCTCAACCGGCTGGAGCATGAGCTCGATCAGATTGAGTCAAAGCTGATGTATCCCGTGTACGTCAAGCCTGCGAGCAATGACCGTGCGGTCGCGGCAGGCAAGGCGAATGACCGCGCAGAACTGCTTGCGATGATCAAGCGTGCGTTCACATAGGACAGCACGGTGCTGGTGGAGGAGCTCTGCGAGGGCAGAGAATACCGCGTCGGCGTGTTCGGCTGTGACCGGCCGTTCGCATCGTTCGTCGGCAATCTGAACAAGGACGGCAGCGTGACCGTTCCCGCACCGCTGGACGACGAATCCGTCAGCATCATCCGCGATATGGCGGTGGATGCATTCTGCGCACTCTCCTGCAAGGGGCTTGCGCTCTTCGACTTCTATCAGGAGGAGAGCGGCAATATCCTGCTTGGCGAGGTCAACACGGTGCCGGCGCTCTACGAGAGCGCACCGTATCCCGTGCTGATGGCGGATCTCGGTATGCGGTATCCGTATCTGCTCGCAAAGCTGATCGAGCAGGCGATTGAGCATTCCGACCGCGGCATGTGAACGGAAGGAGGCGCATTTGCAGGACATATGAAGAAACAGTTGAAAATGCATGAGCCGAATGCCGTGATGTCGCTGCACACGGTCCTGCGCGATACGGCGCAGAAGGAGCTCGACCGCATTGACGTCAATTCGATCGCGCAGTACACGTATTCGGAGAACCGGATCGACATTCTCTACGAGGTACACGACAAGGATATCGGCGCACCCGACCTCACACAGGTGACCGTGCTGCCGAAGCGCGGGCAGGTCGTTGTGATCCGGCGCGGCTTTGCGAACGCAACATTTTTTATCGAACAGGGCGTTGCACATGCCTCGGAGTATCAGCTTCCGTTCGGGAGCATGGATTTCCGGGTAACGGGCATTGCCTTTGATTTCGCGCTGAACGAGGAGGGCGGCGTGATGCGCGTCTCCTATCTGATGGAGGCGGGTGAAAACGGTGATATCCACGAACTGGAGATGACCGTCACGCCGATGGACTCGGAAAAGCCGAAGCGCGGAAGAAAAAGCAGAAAACAAACGAATGGAGCTGAGCATTTGAAGGGTATGGAACTGGGCTTTGCAGAGGCAAAGCAGGCAATTCTCCGTGCAGTCGGTGAACTGACGGCTGAGGGGAGCTTTCCGGCGGCGGATCTTCCCGCATTCCGCGTGGAGCTTCCGGCAGACCGCGCACACGGCGATTTTGCAGCAAATGCCGCGATGGTATTTGCAAAGGCACTGAAAAAGAATCCGCATGTGATCGCACAGGAGATCTGCGACAAGCTGTATCTCGGCGACACCTGTTTTGAGCGTGCCGAGATCGCAGGACCGGGATTCATCAATTTTTATCTTTCACAGGCATGGTACAGCGAGGTCGTTTCGCAGGTGATCGAAACGGGCGAAGAATACGGGCATGTCGATATCGGAAACGGCAAGCGTGTGCTCGTTGAATTTGTCTCCGCGAACCCGACCGGTCCGATGCATGTCGGCAACGCAAGAGGCGGTGCGATCGGCGATACGCTCGCATCGGTGCTGCAGGCGGCAGGCTACGAGACAGAGCGTGAATTCTATATCAACGACGCAGGCAATCAGATCGAAAAGTTCGGCAAATCGCTGGAGCTCCGCTATATGCAGCTTCTGACGGACGCCGGACAGGCACAGATCAAGGATGCTTCGTCGCTGGAGGAGCTCTGTAACCGGATCTACGGCGAGGACGGCAACAATCCGGAATTCCCGATGCCGGAGGATGTGTACCGCGGCAGAGATATCATTGCACATGCGAAGAATTTCTATGATATCAAGGGCGATTCGCTCAAAGATGCATCCGAGACCGACCGCCGCAAGGCACTCGTCGAATACGCGCTGCCGCTGAATATTCAGGGGCTGAAGGACGATCTGGGCATGTACCGCATCCAGTATGACACATGGTTCCCGGAGAGCACGCTCCATGCAGACGGCAGTGTGCAGAAGATCATCGAACAGCTCAAGGCAAGCGGCTACACCTACGAGCAGGACGGCGCTCTTTGGTTCAAGGCAGAGGCACTGGGTGCAGACAAGGACTTTGTTCTGGTGCGTGCGAACGGCATCCCGACTTATGTCGTGCCGGATATCGCATACCATTACAATAAGCTGATGGTGCGGAAATTTGACCGCGCGATCGACATTCTCGGCGCAGACCATCATGGCTATGTGCCGCGCCTGAAGGCGGCGCTCAAGGCGCTGGGCGCGGATCCGGACAAGCTGACGGTCATTCTGATGCAGATGGTCGCGGTCATGCGCGACGGCAAGCCGGTCAAGCAGTCCAAGCGCAGCGGCAAGGCACTGACGCTCGTGACGCTGCTTGAGGATATCCCGGTGGATGCAGCGCGCTTCTTCTTCAATCTCCGCGAAGCCAACTCCCATTTTGAGTTTGATCTGGATCTCGCGGTGGAGCAGTCCTCCTCGAATCCGGTCTACTATGTGCAGTACGCACATGCGCGTATCTGCTCTCTGCTGCGCAACCTGACGGAAGCGGGCGTGAATATGCCGGATGAAAAGCAGACGGATCTTTCGCTGCTGGCATCCGTGCCGGAGCGTGAGCTGATCCGGCAGATCGCAATGCTGCCGATGGAGATCGAGAATGCGGCAAAGGCATTTGATCCTTCGCGGCTGACGAAATACTCCGTTGATCTGGCGGCGCAGTTCCACAAGTTCTACGACGGATGCAAGGTGCGCGATGCGGAAACGCCGGCGCTCAGGGATGCAAGAATGCTTCTCTGCAAAGCGGCAAGCCAGACGCTCGGCAATGTCCTCTCCGTTATGAAGGTTACAGCTCCGGAGAGAATGTAACCGTTTTGTCACCATTGGATGACAAATAAAGGAATATTTTCGTGTGCGTTTCTGGCTGATTTCACAACACTGAATGTTGAAAAAATATGATTTCACAGAATGTTCACAGAATATTCATTCTTCTGTAACAATTCAGCGAGAGAAATGTGTTACAATTTGTAATAGTTTCAGAGATTGTTTCTGCACAGCCATGTGCGGAGACGGCGCGATGAGACCTGTTACCGGTTTGAAGCATTTCTCCGCTGATCTGATCGGCACTCCCAATTATTTTGAAATCTAAAAGAAAGCGAAGGGATCTACTATGTCAAACAGACCGTTTCAGGGACTCGTCACGCAAATGCATGACATCATCAAGGCGACCATCGGCGTGGTCGATGAGACCGCAACCATCATCGCATGCAGCGACACCAGCCGCATCGGTACGACCAACGAGTTCATCTCGATGGATATGACCGAATCCTCCGATCTGTTCATCCGCGAGGGCTACACCTACAAGCCGTTTGGTGTCCGCACGACGCCGGATTATGCGGTGTTTGTGGAAGGCACGGACGAGAATGCGGCACGCTATGCGGATATGCTCGCGATCTCGATGGCGAACATCAAGCAGTATTATGATGAGCGCTACGACCGCAACAACTTCATCAAGAACGTGGTTCTCGACAATGTGCTTCCCGGCGACATCGTTGTCAAGGCACGCGAGCTCCACTTCAACGCTGAGATCAGCCGCGTGGTGTTCCTGATCCGTATCGTTTCTGCGAATGACATTTCTGCATACGATGTCATCCAGAATCTGTTCCCGGACAAGAGCAAGGATTTTGTGTTCAATATCACCGAGACTGATATCGTGCTCGTCAAGGAGATCAAGTCCTCCGTTGACAGCAAGGATCTGGAGAAGCTGGCACGCTCCATCGCTGACACCCTGTCGAGTGAGTTCTATACCCGCGTCAATGTCGGCATCGGCACGAGCGTCGTGGGTGTCAAGGATCTGGCGCGTTCCTTCAAGGAAGCACAGATGGCGCTCGAAGTCGGCAAGGTCTTCGACACCGACAAGGTCATCGTCAGCTACGACAATCTCGGTATTGCCCGCCTGATCTATCATCTGCCGACCACGCTCTGTGAGACATTCCTGCACGAGGTCTTCAAGCGCGGCAGCATCGAAAGCCTCGACCATGAAACGCTCTTCACGATCCAGCGTTTCTTCGAGAACAACCTGAATGTCTCTGAAACATCCCGCAAGCTCTTCGTTCACCGCAATACGCTGGTGTACCGTCTTGAGAAGATCAAGAAGCTCACGGGTCTTGATCTCCGTGAATTCGATCACGCGGTCATCTTCAAGATTGCACTGATGGTCAAGAAGTACCTGTCCGCGAATCCGGTGAAGTTCTGAGCAATTGCTCCGACAGCCGTATTCCGGCGGCAACGGAAGGAAATTTGTTAGCATTGGGAGTGCCGAACGAATGAAAGCCTTCGTTTGGCACTCTTTTTCTGTCTTTGTTAAATAATTAGACTTGGAATCGGAAACGAAATCGGGAGGCGCAGTCCGAAAAGAGAGAATGGACGCAGAATCTCCCCACGGCCACGAAGGAGGACAAGCACTTGGTTGAACTCAAAAATGTGTCCGTCACCTACGGCAGTACAGGTGTGGAAGCTCTGTCGGATGTCAGCCTGAAGGTGGAGGACGGCGAGTTTGCATTTGTGATCGGAAGATCCGGTGCAGGCAAAAGTACGCTGATCAAGCTGCTGCTGAAGGAACTGGATGCAAACAGCGGCGAGGTCTACGTGAACGGCTATAATCTCACGAAAATGAGAAAAAGAAAGGTGCCGGAGTTCCGGCGCACGATTGGCGTCGTGTTTCAGGATTACCGCCTGATCGACACGATGACGGTTTACGAGAATATTGCGTTCGTTCTGCGCGTGATCGACGCGCCGACGAAGCTGATCCGCAAGCGCGTTCCTTATGTCATGTCGCTTGTCGGACTGACGGACAAAGCAAACAGCTATCCCCATGAGCTCTCCGGCGGCGAGCAGCAGAGATGTGCGCTTGCCCGTGCGCTGGTCAACAGCCCCTCGCTGCTGATCGCGGATGAGCCGACGGGAAATGTGGATCCGGAGCTCGCATATGAGCTGGTCGAGCTGCTGCAGGGCATCAACGCCTGCGGCACGACCATTCTGATGGTCACGCATGCACACGAAATGGTGCGTCATTTCGGCGGACGCATCATCAACATCAGTCAGGGCGAGGTTGTCTTTGACGAGGTGATTGACGGAAATGATGCCGAACAGCTGGATATTCCGGACGAAACGGAGGATTACGGCGATCTCGAGATCAGCGAGGAAGCGATCCTCGCGGCAGAGCAGTCTGTCGGCAGCGCCGAGAATTATGATGCGGCTGCCGGACTGCCGGAGGGATTTTCCGCAATGCTTGCGGAAGCGATCGGTGCGGCGGAGGATGCATCCGCAGCAGACCGCACGGAAGCGATCGACCTGCCTGCACCGGCATCGGCAGACACAGCGGAGACGTTCACGCTGACGGACGATATGCCGCTTTCGGAGGCAGAAGCAGAGGAAGAAGAAGCAAAGACAATGATCAATGCTGTAACTGCGCTTGGGCTTGAACCGCGTGCCTCCCTGAAGAACGGAGGGAATACATGAAGTTCAGCAGTTTTCGGTATCTGGTCGGACAGGGCTTTGATAATGTATGGAAAAACCGCGTGATGGCGTTCGCGTCGTTCTGCGTGCTGCTGGTCAGCCTGCTGCTTGTCGGCATTTCCGTACTGTTTTATGTGAATATTAACGCGATCATCGGCGGCATCGAGGACAAGAACGAGGTGATCGTGTATCTGAAGGATGATACATCTGAAAGTGACATCACGGTTTTGCAGAATAATATGTCGGGGCTTGCGAATGTCAGCGAGGTGCGCCTCTATTCCCGTGAGGAAGCGTGGGCGGATCTCCAGCAGCGCATGAGCGACTATTCCGACGTGTTCGCGTCCCTCAAGGACGACAACCCGCTGCCGGACGCATTCCGCATCCGTGTTGCGGATATCACGAAAATGAAGGATACGCTGGAAACGATCCAGGGCTATCCGCATGTGGATTACGTCAGCTCTCCGGATTCGTTCGTGAAGCTGATGACGGAAATGCGCGGTGTGGTGACGCTGATTGCGACGGCAATCATCATTGCAATGTTGATCGTTTCGATGGTCATTATCTCCAATACAACAAGAGCGAGCGTCTTCACGCGCCGCCGCGAGATCAGCATCATGCAGTCCGTCGGCGCAACAAAAGCGTTCATCCGGTTCCCGTTCTTTATCGAGGGCATGATCAACGGCTTTATGGCAGGTGTATTTGCGACATTCCTGACATGGTTCACGTATGACAGCCTTGTTGACACTCTGAGCAATTTCGACGTTCTGAGCACGATCGGCCTGGGCAACGTCATCCCGTATGACAAGATTGCAATCCCGGTCATGCTGTGCTATATCGGTGCAGGCGCACTGATCGGCGCATTCGGCAGTATGCTTTCGACGAGCGTACACCTGAAATACCGCGCCGGAAATATGTGAGGATACAGGTGATGAATTTGAATCGGAACTGGAAACGTATCATGGCAGTGACCGCAGCAGTCACCATCACACTGGGAACACTCGGTTTCCGGGAGCATCTTCCGCAGCGGTTTTCTGTCTATGCAAAGACGATTTCCGAGATCGAAGCAGAGAAAAAGGCAAAGCAGGAGGAGATCGACCGGAAAAAGGCAGAGGCAGAAGCACTCGCCGGCGATATATCCAGACAGGAGGAATATCAGAACGCGCTGCAGGAAGAGATCGAGCTCATCAACAGCAGAATGATGCTGCTTGACACCCAGATCCAGAGCATCAATGCCGAGATCGAAGAAAAGCAGTCGATGATCGCAGAGCTGGAAACGCAGATCGCAGAACAGCAGGCTGAAACGGATCAGGGGCTCATTGATTTCAAGACGCGCATCCGCACACTGTATGTCCACGGCAACGACTCTCTGCTCTCCGCGCTGGTCGGCGCAACGGATTTTTATGATGTGCTCGCAAAAATCGACCTCATCAAGCGCATCAGCAAGCACGATGACGAGATGATGTCGAATCTCCAGAAGGAGCTCCGGGAGCTCTCCGAGAATCAGGCAGAGCTGAATACACAGGTGCAGACGCTTTCGCTGCGTCAAACTGAGATGCAGGGTGTACGCGGTGAATTTTCCGCATCCCGCGGTGAGCTGGACGATGCGATGAACAAAGCTATGGAGTCCATGTCTGAGCTGGAATTGCAGCAGGCGAATGCACAGCACGGCATTTCGGATGCAGAAAACGATCTGGAGGCACTCGAAGAAGAGGAAGAAGCTATGATCCTCGAGGCGGCACGCAAGGCTGCCGAGGAAGCACAGAAAAAGGCGGATGAGGAAGCAGCACGCAAGAAAGCTGCTGAGGAGGCTGCGAGAAAGCAGTCTGAGGAGGCTTCGCGCCGCGCTGCAACAACGACGACCACCACAACGACAACCACAACCACCCGTGCGACCACGACGACTACGGCGAAAACCACCGTCACGACGGTTCCGGGCAAGAATCCTTCGGTGACCACGTTCCCGACGACTGCGGTGACCACGACTGCAAAGGTGACCACATCCACAAGCAAGGGTGTTACAACGGTCACGACCACTACCACCAAGGCAGTGACCACCACCACGACCACCGCACCGCCGAAGCCTTCCGGCGTGCTCGCTTGGCCGGCACCGGGCTTCTACCACATCTCCAGCGGATTCGGTCCGCGCTGGGGCAGAATGCATAAGGGCATCGACATTGCCGGCGGCGGTCAGAATATCAGCGGCGCCAACGCCTGTGCGGCAAAGGGCGGCACAGTTATCAAGGCAAAGCTGGGCTACAACGGCGGCTACGGCAACTATGTCCAGATCGACCACGGCAACGGTCTCAATACGCTGTATGCGCATCTGCAGTCTGTCAGCGTTTCGGTCGGTCAGACGGTCTCGACGGGAACCGTTGTCGGAAAGATCGGATCCACGGGCAACTCCACCGGTCCGCATCTCCATTTCGGTGTCATTGTGAACGGCACATTTGTTGATCCGATGGGGTATCTCTACTGATTCGGTGAGAAAGGAATGAAGCAATTCCGTGACGAGAAAACGAAGCAGGATGGTCGCACTGCTCGCGGCAGTCTGTGTGACTGCGGGCAGTGTGAGCCTCCGGACGAATCTGCCGGTATCGCTCAGCGTGTCTGCGGATACGCTTGCAGCAAGATCCATTTCTGATATCGAGCAGGAAAAAAAGGAAAAGCAGGCGGAGATCGAGCGGAAACAGGCGGAACTGGATGCGCTCGCGAAGGATATCTCCGATCAGGACGCCTATGTACAGGCGCTCGAAGAACAGATCGCGCTCATCAACAGCAAAATGCTGCTGATCGACACAGAGCTCAACCGTCTGCGGGCGGAGCTTGACCGGAATGAAGCGGAGATCGCTGAACTGGAAGTGCAGACCGCGGAACAGGAAGCTGCTGTGGAAAAGGGGCTCGAGGACTTCAAGACGCGCATCCGCACGCTCTATGTTCACGGCAATGATTCGCTGCTGTCGGCACTGGTCGGCGCGACGGATTTTTATGATGTGCTCGCGAAGATTGATCTTCTCCAGCGCATCGGCAAGCATGACGATGAAATGCTCAAAAACCTCCGTGCGCAGCTGAATGAGCTGGAGGACACGCGGCAGGCACTGACGCTCAGCCGCAGTGAGCTGACCATCCGTGAAGCGGAAAATGAGGCGGCACGTGAGGAATTCAATGCATCCCGCGAAGAACTGGATGCCGCAAGCGAAACGGCGGAACGTCTGGCGCAGGAGCTTGCAGCACAGCGCGGCGAGGTGCAGGAGGATCTGTACGATGCAGAGGGTGTTCTGAAGCTTCTGGAACAAGAGGAAGAGGAGATCATGCTCGAAGCGGCAAAGCGTGCGGCAGAGGCACTCCAGCGCAAGCAGGAGGAGTCGCGGATGGCATCGGAGCTTGCTGCACAGCAGACCACGACGACTTACACCACCACGGTCACGACCACGACGGAAAAGCCCGCAGTCACCACGGCACCGCCTGTGACGACGGCACCGGCCGTCACAACTGCGCCGGCGTCATCTTCTTCGGTGACAACATCGACAGCGGCTGCCGTAACCACCGCGACCGCCAGGGTTACGACCGCAACGACGGCTTCAACCGCGAAATCCACGACTACCACAACGGGAAAGACAACAACGACCTCTGCGACGAAGCCGACTACAACCACATCGAAAACCACCACGACAACGACCGCCAAAACAACGACTACAACCACCACAAAGGTGACGACCACCACAACCACCACCACCACAAAGCCTGTGACCACGACGGCACCGGCAGCGACGCAGCCGTCCACCGGTAAGAGTACGTTTGCATGGCCGGTACCGGGCTTCTATCATATTTCCAGCGGATTCGGCTGGCGCTTCAACGGCACGAGCTTCCACAAGGGCATTGATATTGCCGGCGCTGGCATCCACTACCAGCCCGCAAAGGCCGCGGAATCCGGTGAGGTCATCAAGTCCAAGGGCGGATGCACTCACGATAACGCAACCGCATGCAAATGCAACGGCGGCTACGGCAATTATGTGGAGGTGCTGCACGATAACGGCATGATCACGCTCTATGCGCATCTCGCAGAGATCAAGGTCACTGCCGGACAAAAGGTCGCGCTCGGCGATACGCTCGGTCTGATCGGCGCAACGGGCAATGTCGTCAGTTCGGGCGGCGGCGGATATCATTTGCATTTCGGCGTGATTGTTAACGGCGAATTTGTCGATCCGAAGCCGTATCTCGGCTTGTAATATCCGATCATATCCGCAAACGGCAGGAGAGATTCTCTTGCCGTTTCGGTGCATATATCCCCTGAAAGGAAGATAGAACCAGTGAGTAAACGAATCAGCATCAGCTTTGCAGTTTCCGCGGCGGCGCTTGCATCTGCGGTCACATTTATCCTCACGCTTTCCTTCACGCAGAGCCGGTTCAATGAGAAAGTGAAGGAGGTGGATCGGCTTTCGGAGAAATATCAGCGCCTCGATGAGCTTGACCGGATCATCGGCGAGAATTATTATACCGATGTGCCGGAGGATGCGGTCACGGACTACATGCTTGCGGGCTATGTGTGCGGACTGGGTGACAAATACAGTGCATACCGCAGCAGCAGCGACATGACCACCTTCGACAACGGCAACACCGGCATCTATACGGGCATCGGCATTACGATTTCGCGGAATGCAGCGGGTGAAGCGGAGATTATCGCTGTGACAGAGAACGGGCCGTCGGAGAAAGCAGGACTGAAAGTGGGAGATGTGATCGTTGAGGTGGAGGGAATCTCTGTCGCAGATCACTACACGGAGGCAATGAGCAAAATCAGCGGCGAGATCGGCACGACCGTCTCCGTGCGTGTGCGTGTGAAAGGGACTGCCGCGGTAACGTCCTGCGAGGTGATGCGCACACAGATCGAGGAGGTCACGGTATATTCTGAAATGCTGGAGCATCATATCGGCTATATTCAGATCACGGGCTTCCGGACGGTCACGGTCACGCAGTTCAGCAATGCGCTGCATGATGTGCTGACGGCGGGGGCGGAGGGCATCATTTTTGATTTGCGCGACAACGGCGGCGGTCTGCTTTCGGCACTGGAAAAAATGACAGATCCGATCCTGCCGGAGGGCGAGCTTGCGTTTTCGTACAACAAGGCAGGTGAGGCGGAAACAATCGTGAAATCGGATGCCGAAAAGCTGGATCTGCCGCTTGTCGTACTGGTCAACGGGAATACGGCGAGTGCGGCGGAGCTGTTTGCGTGCCTGCTGCGGGATTATGCGGGCGCAAAGCTGGTGGGCGAGAAGACCTTCGGCAAGGGAATCATGCAGACGACGTTTTCGCTGTCCAGCGGCGGCGTGACGCTGACGACGGCGACCTATTCCACAGGTAAAACGCCCTGTTATCATGAGATCGGTCTGGAACCGGATGTGCTGTCCGTGCCGGAGGAGGGCGGAGAAACCGATACGCAGCGCAAGGCAGCGGAGGAAACCATTCGTGCGATGGTTAATTCATAATTTATAATGCATAATTCATAATTCATAATTGGACTAACGCAGCAATCGGAGCGTTGCCAAAACGGAGAGCAACCAAAACCGTCCTGAGAAATCAAGACGGTTTTGCCATACTCAAATCACACACAAGCACTCGGTTTTCGGGTGCTTTTTCATTATGCATTATGAATTATGCATTATGAATTATTAAACGCCATGTGAATTAAGTAATAGATTAAAATTGCTTTTCTCCAAAATTGTCAATTCTTAGCTTTTCCCATCGCTTTTTATTTGCATATGCCAACGAATTACATGAAAACACTTGAAATTTTTGTGCATATCTGATATAATAAGGATGATGACCGCAGAAGGACTGCGGCAAAAAACATGTACAATTTAAGGGGAGAGATCGACATGAAAGGATTTACCAAACGGCTGACAGCGATGTTCTCGGCGGCAGCAATTGCCTGCACCGCACTGTTCAGCCTGCCTGTTACGGCGGCAGAAACCTCGTTCCGCTTCGAAGGCGAAAAGCTGGAGGGCGCAGAGCTCTGGACATCCATCTATCAGACGGAGATTCCGGGTTACAGCGGCGACGGCTTTGCCTATCTGACCAATACTGCGTTGGAATTCACCGTTGATGCACCCGCAGACGGAATGTATCAGGTGACTGTCCGCGGCGCACAGATTCTCAATGAAGAGGGACGCTTGCAGACACTCGAAGTCAACGGCAGCGAATATTCCGTGACCGTGCCGTTTACAAAGGAATGGACAGATTTTGATTTCGGCATGGTGCGCCTCAACAAAGGCAAGAATACCCTGAAATTCGTCTGCAAATACGGCTATATGGCAATTGACTATGTGACCGTTTCGGAAGGTACATTCCCGGATATGTCTGTCGCGGATGCCGTGCCGCGTGATGCAAAGGCGACTGCGGAGACAAAGGCGCTGATGTCCTATCTGCACAGCGTCTACGGCAAGAATATCCTCTCCGGTCAGCAGCAGATCTACGGCGGCGGCAATACCGTTCAGACCACGATCCGCTACGATGCTGCTTCCGATACCTGCAAGGATCAGGAGGGCAATGAATACACGATCGACCGGGACAGCAAGGACAAGGACGAGCAGGGCAACGAATTCTACTGGCACTGCACCGGCAAGGACGGCCGCGTCTACACTTATTCGACGCAGAACCGCAATTACACCTACAACAACTACGAGAACGATGTAGAACTGATCAAGTCGCTGACCGGCAAATATCCGGCGATTCAGGGCTTTGATTTCGGCAGCTACTGCCCGTGCTACCGCTGGGACGACGGCGTTGCTGACCGTATGATCGAGTGGACGAACGAAAAGGGCGGCATCTGCACGGCATCGTGGCATGTGAATGTCCCGACCGTGAAGTCCGATTATACGCTCGGCGAACCGCTGGATTTCTCCAGAACAACCTACACCGAAAAGACCGATTTCCTGCCTTCCAACTGCATGAAGGAAGGCACGATGGAGTATGATTACTTCCAGCTCTGCATGAAGTATCTGGCAGCGGAACTGCTGAAATTGCAGGAAGCAAAGGTGCCGGTCATCTTCCGCCCGTTCCACGAAGCAGAGGGCAACGGCGGCAAGGATGGCAAGGGCGCATGGTTCTGGTGGGCAAGAGAAGGCGCAGAAACCTGCAAGGCGCTCTGGGCATTTTTGCAGGATACGCTGGAAAATGAGTACGGCCTGCACAATCTGATCTGGGAACAGAATCTCTATGCGTGGTCGGATGATTCCGCGCTCTGGTACTCCGGCGACGACAGAGTCGATCTGGTCGCGTTCGATAAGTACAATACGCAGTATAACCGCCACGACGGCAAGACCTCCGGCCCGAACCTCGACGCGGAAACCGGCATCTTCTACAAGCTGGTCGGCTATGTGGGCGGCAAAAAGATGGTCGCAATGGCAGAGAACGACTCCGTTCCGAGTCTGAGCAATATGCAGATCGAGCATGCTAACTGGCTCTATTTCTGCCCGTGGTACGATACGCCTGAGACGCCGTTCGTGTCCGGCGAGAAATATCAGGATCATGCGGAACTGAAAGCGCTTTATACGAGCGATTACTGCATCACGCTCGATGAACTGCCGAAGGATCTGTTCAGCAAGGCAGCATCCGGCACGACAGCGTCCGTGACCACCGGCACAACCGGCGGTACAACCGGCACGACCTCGGCAACCGGCTCGACCGCATCTTCTGCGGCATCCTCGACGACAGCAGGTGCAGCCGGACTGCTCGGCGATGTGAACTGCGACAGCCAGATCACTGTTTCCGATGCGATCATGCTTGCGCGTGTCGTTGCAGAGGACAAGACCGTTACCGTGACGGAAATCGGTCTGAAAAATGCGGATATGAATGCATCCGGAACGCCGGATGCGGACGATACCGTGATTATCCTGAAAATGCTTGCAGGACTCCCGACCAAATAATGCATATGAAAAGCCGGAATGCGTGATGCGTTCCGGCTTTTTCCGGCAGAAATCGGGGTTGCAATTCTTTTATATTTGTGGTATAATATCTCTGTGTATTCATATGCTCCGCTCCGGCGGAACAAAAAGGAGTGTCAGGATGAAAACATTTGTGATCTGCGCACTGATCATTGCAATTCCGAGCATCATCGTGTTCATTTTTGCAGGGCTGCTGAAACATCTGGCGAACAAAGAGCTGAAACACGCGCAGGAACTGCTCAATACCTTTACCAAGGCACGGCATTTCGATGTGAAGGTGGCATCGACTGAAATTCTGATGGGCTGGACGGTGCTGATGCTGGTGCCGACGGACGGGAAGACGGGCTTCTACCTGAAAACGACGCGCCGCGACCTCAAGGAGGGCGATATCCTGCACTGCACGGAGATTCCGGATCATCCGGAGCGCGCAGAATTGCTCAAGGGTTCGCAGATCAAGCCGGATGACAGCGGCTTCATGGTTTTTCAGGATGACTACAACCGCCTGATCAACAAGATCCGGACGCAGCAGAGCGAAGGTAATTCCTTTCTGGCATTCCGTCAGCGTCTGCTGGAGCAATGGCTGATCAAGATTCTGCCTGCGTGCATTGGAATCAGCGTAATTGTGTTTTTTGTGCTCAGAAAGGCTGCAAATACTGATTAATCGGCGGGGCATTTCCCGCGTGAAAGGAACTGTTATAGGAATATGCTGGATAAAATCGTCATTCGCGGTGCAAGGGAGCACAATCTGAAAAATATCAATCTGGAGATCCCGCGCAATCAGCTTGTGGTTTTCACGGGACTTTCGGGATCGGGCAAATCCTCCCTTGCATTTGACACCATTTATGCGGACGGACAGCGGCGGTATATGGAATCACTCTCGTCCTATGCGAGAATGTTTCTGGGGCAGATGGAAAAGCCGGATGTAGACAGCATCGACGGGCTTTCTCCGGCAATCTCCATCGACCAGAAAACCACATCGAAAAATCCGCGTTCGACAGTCGGCACGGTGACGGAGATCTATGATTATCTCCGTCTTTTGTATGCGCGGATCGGTGTGCCGCACTGTCCGGTCTGCGGCAGGGAGATTCGTCAGCAGACGGTCGACCAGATCGCAGACAGCGTGATGGAGCTTCCGGACGGAACGCGCCTGCAGCTGCTTGCACCGATCGTGCGCGGCAGAAAGGGCGAGTATTCCAAAGAGCTGGAATCCGCAAAGCGTGCGGGTTATGTGCGCGTGCGCGTGGACGGCAGCATCTACGATCTCTCCGAGCCGATCAAAATGGACAAGAACAAGAAGCACAATATTGAGATCGTCGTCGACCGTCTCGTGGTCAAGGAGGGAATCCGTTCCCGCCTGAGCGATTCGCTTGAAACGACAACGAAGCTCTCCGACGGTCTGGTGCTGGTGGATGTGATCGGCGGCGAGGAACAGCTGTATTCGCTCTCTTACGCCTGTCCGGAACACGGCATCTCCGTGGAGGAGCTGAGCCCGCGTATGTTCTCGTTCAACAATCCCTACGGTGCCTGTGAAAAATGCACGGGACTCGGCATGTATACGGAATTTGCACCGGAGCTTCTGATGCCGAACATGGATCTGACCGTTCACGAGGGCGGCTTCAAGGTGCTTGGATGGAACTGGGCGGATCCGAAATCGACGGCGAATATGTATGCAAATGCGCTGCATAAGGAATTTGGTGTGCCGCTGGATACACCGCTCAAAGATATGACGGAGGAACAGCGCAATCTCTTCCTGTACGGCACCGGCGACCATGAGCTGGAACTCCATCAGGCGAAGGAGTACGGCGGCGCTGTGTACCGCCATGCGTTCGAGGGACTGATCCCGAACCTCGACCGCCGCTATCATCAGGCGGGCGGACAGTGGGCAAAGGAAGAGCTGACGCAGTATATGGTCGAGATCCCTTGTCCGGTCTGCCACGGAAAGCGCCTGAAGCAGATTTCGCTCTCGGTGACGGTCGCGGACGTGAATATCCACGATCTGTGCAGCAAGAGCGTGAGCGAGCTGGTGCAGTTTTTCACGAATCTGCAATTGACCGAGCGCGAAATGATGATCGCACGTCTGATCATCAAGGAGATCCGTTCGCGGCTAGGCTTCCTGCAAAGCGTCGGGCTCGGCTATCTGACGCTGTCGCGGGCGGCGGGCTCGCTGTCCGGCGGTGAGAGCCAGCGCATTCGCCTTGCAACGCAGATCGGATCTTCGCTGATGGGCGTGCTCTATATTCTGGATGAACCGAGCATCGGTCTGCATCAGCGCGACAACGAAAAACTGATCGCAACGCTCAAACAGCTGCGTGACTGCGGCAATTCCGTCATTGTGGTGGAGCACGATGACGATACGATGCGTGCGGCGGATTATATCGTCGATATCGGGCCGGGCGCGGGTGTGAACGGCGGCGAGATTGTCTGTGCGGGAACGCTCACGGATATTGTAAACTGTCCGAAATCCGAGACGGGCGCCTATCTGAGCGGGCGCAAGCGCGTCCCCGTTCCGCAGAAGCGGCGCGAGGGAAACGGTCATTTTCTCACGGTCTACGGCGCTGAGGTCAACAACCTCAAAAAGATCGACGTGCGCTTTCCGCTCGGCAAATTCATCTGCGTGACCGGTGTATCGGGTTCAGGCAAATCCTCGCTGGTCAATGAGGTACTGTACAAGTATCTTGCGGCTCAGCTGAACCGCGCAAAGATCCGCAGCAAGGGCTTTGAGGATATCGAAGGACTGGAATATCTGGACAAGGTGATCTGCATCGACCAGTCTCCGATCGGCAGGACACCGCGCTCCAACCCGGCGACCTATACGGGCGTGTTCGGGGATATCCGCACGCTTTTTGCTGAGACGAAGGACGCCAAGCTGCGCGGTTATTCCGCGGGGCGCTTTTCGTTCAACGTCAAGGGCGGCCGCTGCGAGGCATGCGAGGGCGACGGCATCGTGAAGATCGAGATGCATTTCCTGCCGGATGTGTATGTGCCGTGCGAGGTCTGCAAGGGTGCGCGGTACAATCACGAAACGCTGGAAGTAAAATACAAGGGCAAATCCATTTACGATGTGCTGGAAATGACAGTTGATGAGGGCTGCGAATTCTTCTCGGCGATTCCGAAAATTGCACGGAAGCTCAAAACGCTGCAGGAGGTCGGGCTCGGATATATCCGGATCGGACAGTCTGCGACGACGCTTTCCGGCGGCGAGGCGCAGCGCGTCAAGCTGGCAACGGAGCTCCAGAAGCGTTCCACGGGGCAGACGATCTATATTCTGGATGAGCCGACGACAGGACTGCACAATGCGGATGTCCACAGGTTGATAGACGTGCTGCAGAAGCTGGCGGATGCGGGCAATACACTGGTCATCATCGAGCACAACATGGATGTCATCAAGGTCGCGGATCATATTATCGACCTGGGGCCGGAGGGCGGCAATGACGGCGGCAGAATCGTCTGCGAGGGGACGCCGGAGGAGGTCGCGGCATGTTCCGCATCCTATACCGGAAAATTTCTGAAGGGATATCTGAGAAAATAACGCAAAAGACTGGACAAAATCAGTTCTTTATGGTATAATATATACAGATTCTCGGAGGGGAGGCATGGCCGTGTTAAAAGAAATGATACAGCTGAGCTATCTGTCAATCGTCGGCAATGTCACGCTGCTGATTTTTATGGCGTTCAATTCCGTGCTGGTCGGCAAACGGCGGCTTGCGTTTTATGTCGGTGCGCTGATCGCCCTTGCCATGATGATCTGCAATATCGTTGTGTATACATGGCGCGGGACGGGTGAGCACATCGGAGCGATCTGGATCGCAAATATAGTGGCCTACTCCATCAGCGGACCGGTGATTTTGCCGTTCGTCTTCCTGACGGGCGTGATCAAAAAGAGGCTTCTGATCCTGCTGACGAGCTTCGCGGGCTGCAATATGCTTTTATGCATGACGACCTACTTCCACGGCTTGGTCTTCACGATCAATGCAGAGGGAAACCTGGCATTCGGCTCGCTTTCCACGCTGCCGTTCATCCTGACGGCGCTCTACCTTTCCGTGCTGCTGGTGGCATCGGCAATGAAATTCCGGCTCGGATTCCACGGCGAGGGCTTGTTCATCCTCATTCTGAGCCTTTGTATCGTGGTTGCCACGATCCTGAATACGTTTTACGGTTACAAGTTCCTGATCAGCGGCATGGCTGTGCTGTCCTGCATCTTCTACTATTTGTTCTACACGGCGCAGATCTTTTCCCGCGATGCGCTGACACGCGCCCTGAACCGCCATTCGTTCTACAAGGACATTGAAAACATGAAGAAGCGGCAGATGTTCCTGATCTCGATGGATCTGAACGGGCTCAAGGAGATCAACGACACGCGGGGACACAATGAGGGTGACAAAGCAATCATAGCTGTTTCGGAATGTGCGTTTGCGGTTCTGCCGATCCGCTACCGGTTTTACCGGATGGGCGGCGATGAGTTTGAGATCCTGTGTCCGGGCGCGGAGGAAAAGGAGATTGAGAATATCGTAAAGCGGCTCAAGGACGCCGTTGCGAGAAAGGGCTACAGCGTTGCGATCGGCTACGGCGAATACAACAAGGATATGAATTTTGACAGTGTCTTTACGGCGGTCGATGCGATGATGTACGAGGACAAGGTGCTGATGAAAACACAAAACGGCGGGAGAGTCCGCTGAAAAACGGGTATGCGGCAGGCTCTGCGCTCTGCTGCATACCCGAAATTCATTTCTGCAAAAGGAGGATTGCGATGGGAACGCCAACCGAAAAGCAGTATTTCCGGAAAGAGAATTTTCATCCGCTGAAACCGCCGGCGCTGGACAGCGTCGGCTCACTGCTCCATTCCGTAAGCGCGGCGAAAGGGATTCTCTGGGCGGATGCATACGGATACCTGATCGAGGCAGCCGGGGCACTCGGTCTGATGCCGCAGACGATGCAGACCATGCGGGAAGCGCTGCACCTTTGCGGATTTTTCCCCGTTTCCGGTGCGCGGCCGCGCAAAACGGTGCGGGAAACGATCGACCTGTACAGCGAACAGTTTACCGACGGCGAAGCGGTGATCCTGAAAACCGGCAGCATGTTTGTGCCGCTTGTGCGCGTGACGAGCGGCAGAACCTCGCGCTATGTCCTGATGTATCCCTCCGACAAAACAGAGCATCTGGTTTCGGAGGTGTGGATCGCGTGGCGCGACGGACAGGATCACAGGAAAAAGCCGCGCAAAAGCGCTGAAAATGCAGTCGCTGTGCGGGAAAACCGGACACAGGAAAATGAATCGCTGGTCGTTTACAACGAAAACCCGAACGGCAACCTGATCGGTGACTGCGCCGTGCGGGCTGTTGCGGGTGTTCTGGAGATTCCGTGGGGTGAAGCGGTGCGGCGGCTGGCGGCAGCGCAGGATTACACCGAGACGATCATCAACACGACCGATAACATCGATGCGCTGCTGAAAAAAGAGGGTTTTGAGCCGTTCGATGCGATCCGACGGAACGGCCGGATCCTTACGGGCAGGCAGTTCTGCGACCTGATCCATGATATGTTCCAGGCGGGAACACGCATTTTCGGTTATGTCGGGAACAGCCATGTCGTCGCGATCCTTGTGTTCGACGGCGACTATAAGATCGTGGATACATGGGACAGCACCGATCGTCTGATCACGCGGTACTGGGCGAAGTATCCGGAGCGCCCCAGACGGCGCGAAAAGCTGCCGCAGAAGCCGGAGCCCTGCACGGCGCTGTCTGTCGGGATGCAGCTGCGGCACAGCATGTTCGGGTGCGGGACGGTGACGGAGATCCGGGACGGCACAGCCACGGTGCGCTTTGCAAACGGAGCGGAGAAGCAGTTTGCGGCGGACTGGATCCTTGCCAACTGCAAGCTATAAAGCAAAAGGGCTTTTCGGTGCTGGATTCACCGGAAAGCCCTTTTGATTATTTCACGAGATCATTGATTTGCTGGATCTTCTTGGAGGAATTGAGCGTGCTGTTGTTGATGCAGAACAGCATATCTGTTGCGCCGACATCCTTGATCATCTTGATCGGATCAATGTCGAAGAAACGGAAATCGCAGAGGACAATCTTCTGGAAAGAGTGTGTCAGGAACGGTACGAGTGCGTTGCCGAAGCTGTCCTTGAAGATGACGAGCGTGCGGCCGTTGTTCACATTGGTATCGACCTGGAGAATGAGATTATCCGCGCCGCCGAACATCTGATAGCTGGAATTGATGCCGAAATCCTCCTTGATGAGCGTGCCTGTCTTGCCGTTCTTATAGGAGGTGTTGAAATAGGTTGCCGTGACCTGATCGAGGTTGTCCGGCTTGAAATAGGTGAAAGTCTCGCCGGTTTCGCGGATCTCCTGCACCTTGTTTACCCAGTGGAACGCGCCGACATAGCCATCCCGCGTGACGGAGGTATAGGTGTCGAGCTGTGCAAAGGGGACGTCCGCCAGACTTGCGAACTGTCCTGCGGCATAATAGGCACCGAGCGGCTGCCAGTGATAATCAGTCAGCGAATAGATGTGTTCATCCTTGTGGGCATTGAGCGTATACCAGATCGGAACAGCGGTCACATCTTCCAGATGATCCCTGATATTTTCAAAATTCTCAAGCTGTGAGCCGCCGGTGTCGGGATAATCCGCCGGCTTGTAGAACGAAAAGGAGGTCGGCGGCACCATGCACCATACCTTTACGCTGCTGCCCATTGCCTTTTTCCACTTGTTCACGGCATTGGCGAAGCGGTTTCCGAGTGCGTAGTTGCCCTGATAGATCTCGAGTGCGCGGGGGTGATCGGTGCCGGAATTGACGATCATGATGCCCTTTTCGGTGCGCGTGACACCTTCGCCGGTGTCATACTGTTTGGTGGTCTTGGTCGTCGCGGCGGTCGATGCCGTCGTGGGGACGGTCGAAACGGTCGTGCTCAGCGTGGTTTGGGTGGTCATTGTTGTTGAGAATGTGGATGATGTGGTATCGGATGTGACCGGGAGAGCTGCGGTGGTCTGTGCGGCAGTCGCTGCGGTCGTCTGGAGTGATGTTGCGGAAGCGGTGGTCGTGAAATCTGTGGGGTCCGGAGCGATGGGCTCCATGCCGCAGCCAGTCAGGGAAAACGCGCAGACCGCCGTCGTGAGAAGAAACTTCCATGCTTTTATGTTCATCAAATAGGATCCTTTCGTCATGAAACCGACATGCCGCGCAGCACATCGGTTCCTGGTTATTTTTCAGGATTGTCTTTTTGCGGACAGCTGCATCTGCTGCATCCTTCGCAGCCGCAGCAGCCGCCCTTTTTCTTTCGCCGGATGCACTGGGTCACTGCGAAAACGACCGCAGCAGCGATCACGGCAGTCAAAATGATATCAGCCGTGTTCATGGTTCAGACTCCGATCAGCAGCAGGACTGCGCGCACGGTGATCGTGACGACCCATGCGACAGCGCACTGCCAGATTACGAGCGCACCCGCCCATTTCTTACCGAGTTCGCGGCGGACAGCTGCGATTGCAGCGATGCAGGGCGTATAGAGCAGCGAGAAAACCAGCAGACATGCCGCCGAAAGCGCGGACATTGCCGCCGGAACACCGCCGGTGTAGAGGATCTCGAGTGTGGAGACGACGCTTTCTTTTGCCATTACGCCGGAGATCAGTGCTGTGAGGATCCTCCAGTCACCGAGTCCGATTGGTTCCATGATCGGTGCGATCGCGCCGGCAAGCGTTGCGAGGATGCTGGTCTCGGCGTTCTGCGTGAGATTGAACTGCAGATCAAAGCTCTGCAGAAACCACACAACGATCGTTGCAATGAGGATCACGGAGAAGGCTTTCTGGAGGAAATCCTTCGCTTTTTCGCCGAGCAGCTGGAGCACGTTGCGCAGTGTCGGGACGCGGTAATTCGGGAGCTCCAGCACAAAGGGGATCGCTTCGCCGCGGAACAGGAATCCTTTATATAGGTATGCGGCGAGGATGCCCGTTACGATGCCGAGCAGATAGAGCCCGATCATAATGAAGCCGCCCTGCTTCGGGAAAAACGCATTCACAAAGAACGCATAGATCGGGAGCTTGGCAGTGCAGCTCATGAAGGGCGTGAGCAGAATGGTCATTCTGCGGTCTCTGCCGCTGGAAAGGGTGCGCGTCGCCATGACTGCGGGGACAGAGCATCCGAATCCGATCAGCAGCGGCACAATGCTTCGTCCGGACAGGCCGATCTTTCGGAGAAGCTTGTCCATGAAGAAGGCGACACGCGCAATATAGCCGCTGTCTTCGAGCAGAGACAGGAAGAAAAACAGCGTCACGATTACGGGCAGGAAGCTGAGCACGCTGCCTACGCCCGCAAAGATGCCCTTGACGACCAGATCGTGCAGCGTTTCGTTAACATTTGCCGCGGTCAGCGCGGCGTCTGTGACCTCCGTCAGCTTGTCGATGCCGAGTTCAAAGAGCGACTGCAGCGCGGCGCCGATCACGTTGAAGGTCAGGAAGAAGACCAGCCCCATAATGAGGATGAATGCGGGGATTGCGGTATATTTTCCCGTGAGGATGCGGTCGATTTGCCGGCTGCGGATGTGCTCCTTTGTTTCGGTCGGCTTGGTTACGGAGCGTCCGCACAGCTTCATGATATACGAAAAGCGCATATCCGCGATGGCAGCGCTGCGGTCGATGCCGCGTTCCTTCTCCATCTGCGTGACGATATGCTCCATTGTTTCCTGTTCGTTCTGATCGAGCTTCAGCGCCTTGAGCACAAGACTGTCGTTTTCGATCACCTTGCTTGCGGCAAACCGGAGGGGGAGTCCCGCCGATTCCGCGTGATCCTCGATCAGGTGGCAGATGCCGTGGATGCAGCGGTGAACTGCACCGCCGGCGGCATCCTTGCCGCAGAGATCCTGCGGGACGGGCTTTTCCTGATAGTGTGCGATATGGAGCGCATGCTCCACAAGTTCTTCGATGCCTTCGTTTTTCGCGGCGGAGATCGGCACCACCGGTACGCCGAGCATATGCTCCATCTCGTTGACGTCGATGCCGCCGCCGTTTGCGGTCAGCTCGTCCATCATATTGAGCGCCACGACCATCGGAATATCCATTTCCAGCAGCTGCATCGTGAGATAGAGATTGCGCTCGATATTGGTCACGTCGATGATATTGATGATGGCGTGCGGTTTTTCCCCGAGCACATAGTTCCGGGAAACGATCTCCTCGTTCGTATAGGGCGACATGGAATAGATACCGGGCAGATCAGTGATGAGCGTATCGGGATGGCCGATGATCGAGCCGTCCTTGCGGTCGACCGTAACACCGGGGAAATTGCCGACATG
>JAFZPL010000205.1 GCA_017550355.1 Oscillospiraceae bacterium
CGTCGGCACACCGTTGAAACATGTGATCTTTTCCTGATTGATACATGCCAGGGAAGCCTTTGCGCTGAAGTACGGCATCGGGCTCATCGTCGTTCCGTGCGTCATCGAGGACGTCATGGAAAGCACCATGCCGAAGCAGTGGAACATCGGCACCTGGATCATCATTCTGTCCTCAGTGGAGAGATCCATGCAGTCGCCGATTGCCTTGCCGTTGTTGACGACATTATAGTGCGTGAGCATAACGCCCTTCGGGAAGCCGGTCGTGCCGGAGGTGTACTGCATGTTTGCGACGTCGTCCTTGTTGATGGCGCGGCGGCGGCGTTCAACCTCGGTCAGCGGCACTTCGGTGTGCTTTGCGACGGCTTCTTCCCAGGTGTAGCAGCCCGGCTGCTTGCTTTCGATGGTGATGACGTTCTTGAGGAACGGGAATTTCTCGGAATGGAGTTTGCCGGGCTCGGAGGTTGCGAGCTCCGGAACCAGCTCACGCATGATCGCGTTGTAATCTGTACCCTTGAAGCTGTCGATCATAACCAGCGTGTTCGTGTCGGACTGCTTCAGGACATATTCGGTCTCGTGGATCTTGTTGCCGGTGTTGAACGTGACCAGCACAGCGCCGATCTTGGTGGTTGCCCAGAAGGTGAGATACCACTGCGGCACATTGGTCGCCCAGATCGCAACCTTGTCGCCCACGCCGACGCCCATTGCGATCAGTGCGCGTGCAAAGGTATCCACATCGTCGCGGAACTGCGGGTAGGTGCGGGTGTAGTCCAGCTCTGTGTAGCGGAATGCATACTGATTCGGGAACTGTTCGCAGATACGGTCAAGCACATCAGGGAAGGTGTAGTCGATCAGGCGCTCCTTCGGCCACGGATAGAAGCCTGTGCCGCGGCGGGAGACCTGCACATCGTGCTTGTACTTCGTGCGGTATTTTGCCATGTAGTCGGCATAACCCGGGAAAACGACGGCTGCATCGGAGAGCTCCGGCATCCAGCGCTTCACCCATTCGAGCGAGACAAAGCCCGTGTAGCCGATGGATTCGAGCGCACGCATCATCTCGTCGAGCGGCAGATCGCCCTTGCCCATCATCTCATAGCGGAGCTTGCCGTCCTTAAAGGAACTGTCCTTCGTCTGCACGAATTTGATATAATTGCCCAGATGTGCAACGGTATCGCCGGCAGATTCACCGCCGTAGCGGTAGGGGTGATGCATATCCCAGACTGCTGCAACATGGATATTGTCCACCTTGTCAAGCAGTTCAGCCAGACGCATGGTGTTGCTGTAAACGCCGTTGGTCTCGACCAGCAGCGTGACATCGTGCGCCTCCGCCTCCGGAATGAGCGACTTGAGCATTTCCGCAACATATGCATCGTCCACGGTGCCGGTCACTTCAGCATAGCGGTCGCCGAGCACACGGATATACGGTGCGCCGAGTGCCTGTGCAAGCTCCATGCATGCCTTGAGCTCTGCACGGTTCTGCGCCTCATTTTCGCGTTCGTTGAGACAGCAGTTTGAGCTGATGCACGGGATCTCCAGATGCAGAGACTGGAGCTTTTTCACGGTTTTTTCGAGCTGTGCGCCGGTAAAGGGGCGGCTTCTGTACGGATCGACCGGCGTGCCGTAGACACGCAGCTCAATGCCGTCAAAGCCCAGATCCTTCGCCATTGAATAGACATCTGCCCAATCGAAATCCGGGCAGCCGAGCGTGGAAAAACTGATTTTCATAAATAATCCTCCGGAAATGAAGCAGGGGGAATGTCTGCCCGCTGCGTTTATTGCTTATTTGCCTGCTCTTCGTCGTGATGTCTGATCTGTGCGCGCTTGATCTTTCCGCCGAGTGTCTTCGGCAGTTCATCAACGTATTCAATGACTCTGGGGTACTTGTACGGAGCAGTTTCGCGCTTGACATGATCCTGGAGCTCCTTGGTGAGCTCCGGCGACGGCGTGTAGCCCGCTGCCAGCACGACGGTCGCCTTGACCACCTGTCCGCGGATCGGATCGGGTGCGCCGGTGATTGCAGATTCCACAACTGCCGGATGTGTCAGCAGCGCAGATTCGACCTCAAACGGGCCGATGCGGTAGCCGGAGCATTTGATGACATCGTCATTGCGTCCGACAAACCAGTAATAGCCCTTGGAATCGCGCCATGCCACGTCACCGGTGTCGTAATTCTCGCCGCCGAGCACAGCCTTGGTAAGCTCCGGATTCTGATAGTATCCGCAGAAGAGACCTGTCGGGTGTGCCTTGTCAATGCCGCACGCCATGATCGAGCCTTCCTCGCCGTCTTCGCACTCCGTGCCGTCCGGACGGAGCAGATGGATATTGTAGAGCGGGGAGGGCTTGCCCATTGAACCCGGCTTCGGATCGATCCACGGGAAATTCGCGAGCAGAACGGTGCCTTCCGTCTGTCCGAAGCCCTCACGCATCTTCTTGCCGGTCAGCTCGTACATGCGGTTGAAGACCTCCGGGTTCAGCGGTTCGCCTGCGTTGCAGAAATTCTGGATGGAGGAGAGATCGTACTGCGACATATCTTCCTGAAGCATGAAGCGGTACATGGTCGGCGGTGCGCAGAATGTTGTCAGCTTATAATGTGAAATAACCGAGAGCATATCCTTTGCGTCGAACCGTCCGGTGAAGTCGTAGACGAACTGCACGGCGCCGCAGATCCACTGGCCGTAGATTTTGCCCCAGCCGAATTTCGCCCAGCCGGAATCCGCGACCGACATATGCAGCTTGTTTTCCTGCACCTGATGCCAGTATTTCGCAGTGACGATATGACCGAGCGGGTGTGCGTAATTGTGGCAGACCATCTTCGGCATGCCGGTCGAGCCGGATGTGAAGTAGATCAGCATGGTGTCGTTCCATTTCGTCGCCTGATCGCCCGTCGGACGCTCGAAAGTATCCGGATATTTCGCGATCTCTTCGTTGAAGAAGTCCCAGCCCTCTCTGCCGGCAGCGACAGCGATCTTTTTCTTCAGCGTCTTGATCTCCGGTGCGGCTGCGTCGATCTGCTTGCGGATGTATTCGTCATCGCAGGCAATGATCGCGGAAATGCCCGCCATATTGCCGCGGTATGCGATATCGTGCGCCGTGAAGAGCAGGTTGCCCGGAATCAGGATCACGCCCAGCTTGTGCAGCGCGGTCGCGACAACGTAATATTCCCAGCGGCGGCGCAGGATCAGCAGCACCACATCGCCCTTTTTCAGTCCGAGACTCCGGAAATAGTGGCAGGTCTGGTTGGAGAGCTTTGAGATATCCGTGAAGGTGAAGCGCCTTTCCTGCTTATCGTGAGAAAGCCAGACAAGCGCCTGCTTTTCCGGTTCCTGCTTCGCCCATTCGTCCACGATATCAAAGCCGAAATTGAAGTCCTCCGGCACGTTCACCTTGTAGTTCTGCACGAAATCTTCATAGGAATCAAATTCGATCCGCGGTAGGTATCGGTCTAACAACATTGCGGTTTGCCTCCATATTCACGGTTATTATTCTGCGATCACGGTCAGAAAACGCGCTTTTGTGTCGCCGACACACCGCTGACCGTGCAGATAGGTGGGATTGAAATAAATGGAATCGCCTTCATTGAGGATGAACTCTCTGTCCTCGAATACAACGGCGATGGTGCCTTTCAGAACGAGATTGAATTCCTGTCCCGCGTGCGAAACGAGCTTTGCGGGTGCATCGTCCGGTTCCAGCGTGACGAGCAGCGGCTGCATGACCTTGTCGGCATAGCGGAATGCCAGATCCTTGAAGCGGTAACCGGGGTAACGGGAAATGCTTCTGCCCTTGCCTCTGCGCACGACCTGATAGGTGTCGATGCGGCTCGGTTCACCAGTGACCAGCTCGTTGAAGTCTACGCCGAATTTGTTGGCGATCTCATAGATCACACTGATCGGAAAATCGCCGTTCTGCTCAAAGCCCTTGTAGACCTCTGCATCCACATGCAGCTCTTCGGCGAGCTTTTCGGGGGTGTAATCGCAGACCTCGCGCAGCTCGCGGATTCGTGCCGCGATCTCATTGATATTCTCCATAACATAGCCCTCCTTTTTTCAGATGCAAACAAAAAACGGCAAGAAGCACACCGCTTCCCGCCGTTTCACTGACATTTCACATGTGCGGTTTCCCACAAAACCGATTCTGCAAAATTATGCAATGCACAACGAGAAGGCCCTATGGCATACGCCTAGAACCGTAAGTCGAAGTACATTAATAATCGCAGATGCGGAAATGTACATGGGAACCGAACCTTTCATCAGAAATTGTTTTACGGATATTATTATAGCACAGACCGTGTCTGTTGTCAAGAAATGCGGAATACTTTGGCACTTTATACAAACAAAGAAAAAGCAAACGCGCATAAAGTAGGAAAGAAGAATGCATGCGGCGCGAAATTGCGTGTTTTGCATTCTTCCTTCCGCCTTTTTGATGATTACTTGGAATACTTGATGCGGTCGAGCAGATACGGCAGAACCTCATTGATCGGCATGCGGATCTGATCCATCGTATCGCGGTCACGCACGGTCACGCAGCCGTCCTTCTCGTCGGTGTCGAAATCGTAGGTCACGCAGAACGGCGTGCCGATCTCGTCCTCGCGGCGGTAGCGCTTGCCGATTGAGCCGGTGTCGTCGAAGTCGACCATGAAGTGCTCGGAGAGCTTCTCATAGATCGGATATGCCTTCTCAGAGAGCTTCTTGGAAAGCGGCAGGACAGCCACCTTGAACGGTGCGAGCATCGGATGCAGGTGCAGCACGGTGCGGACATCCTCCTTGCCCTTTGCGTCGGTGCCGAGCACTTCCTGATCGTATGCCTCGGTGAGGATGGACAGGAACAGGCGCTCTACGCCCAGAGACGGCTCGATGACATACGGGATGTAGCGCTCGTTGGTCTCCTGATCGAAGTAATCAAGCGTTTTGCCGGAGGTCTTGGTGTGCTGGGTGAGGTCGTAATCGGTGCGGTCAGCCACGCCCCAGAGCTCGCCCCAGCCGAACGGGAACAGATACTCAAAGTCGGTGGTTGCCTTGGAGTAGAAGCAGAGCTCCTCCGGAGAGTGGTCACGCAGACGCAGATTCTCCTCCTTGAGGCCGATCTTCAGCAGGAAATCCTTGCAGTAGCCGCGCCAGTACTGGAACCACTCCAGATCGGTGCCGGGCTTGCAGAAGAATTCGAGCTCCATCTGCTCAAATTCACGGACGCGGAAGATGAAGTTGCCGGGTGTGATCTCGTTGCGGAAGGATTTGCCGATCTGACCGACGCCGAACGGGATCTTGCGGCGCGTGGTGCGCTGGATGTTCGTGAAATTCACGAAGATGCCCTGTGCGGTCTCCGGACGGAGATAGAGCTCAGACTTGCTGTCCTCCGTGACGCCCTGGAAGGTCTTGAACATGAGGTTGAATTGACGGATATCGGTGAAGTTCGCCTTGCCGCAGTTCGGGCAGGTGATGCCCTTTTCGCGGATGTAGTCCATCATCTGCTGGTTGCTCCAGCCCGCGACGTTCGTGCCGTCGAAATCTTCGATGAGGTTGTCAGCGCGGTGGCGCGTCTTGCACTCCTTGCAGTCCATCAGCGGATCGGAAAAGCCGCCGATATGGCCGGATGCAACCCACGTCTGCGGGTTCATCAGGATGGCGCTGTCCAGACCGACATTGTGCGGGTTAGCCTGCACGAAGTAATGCCACCAAGCCTTCTTGATATTGTTTTTCAGCTCGACGCCGAGAGGGCCGTAATCCCATGTATTTGCCAGACCGCCGTAGATCTCGGAGCCTGCATAGACAAAGCCTCTGCCCTGACAGAGCGCGACAAGCTGATCCATCGCTTTTTCAGTATTTTTCATTGAACGAAACCGCCTTTCACAAAGATATCTCTATTATAGTGCAATTTTGCGAAAATGTCAAGCGCAATCGCAAAACTGCTCGTGCTGCCCTGTAATAGAATGTATATCAGCGTGCAGGACAAGGGGAATACGCGGTTGTATTGTGGAGATGATGCATTTTGACGGCATTCAAAAGCGCAATATAAGACATTTCTCTCAAATATTGTTGTATTTGTATGTGCTGTATTGACACCATATAACATAGTATGTTAAAATAGTAAAGTGATGCCTGATGTACCGTTTCGGCGGACGGTGCGGCAGGACAGCGCGATATTTCTGATAAAGGAGTATGAAAAGGCCTATGAAAAAACGAAACAAAGCATTTCCCGTCAAGAAAGCGCTTTCGCTCTTTTTCGGGCTGATGTTTGTCTGCAATGCAGCGGCCGGCATTCAGATCGGCGCGGCAGTCGCCAGCGGTGCGACAGCGGAAGCAGACAGCAGCAGTATTCTGGAACAGGCGGAGGCATATCTGGAAAAGCGCATCAACAGTGACGGAAGTGTCGGAAACAGTGCAGTCATCAATGATACCGCCGATGCAGTGTATATTTTCCGGCGTGACGGACAGCGCGATCTTGCCCCGCAGCTTGCGTGGCTCGGTCAGCAAATGCAGACAGACAACACCGACATCTGTGCGCGGATCGTTTCCGCGACCGGCAACCCGGCATATCTCTCTGAGATTCTGAAAACACAGGGCGCGGACGGCGGCTTCGGACTGAACGCCGGGTACCGCAGCGATGTGCAGGACACGCGGCTCGTGCTGGCAGCGGTCAACGACTGCGGCGGCGGTGAACTGACGCAGTCAGGCAAAGCGGCATCGCGCTATCTGGCAGCGGCGTCTGCGGCGGACGGCAGCTATTCCTATACGGAAACCTCCGCGGCGGATGCGGTCCTGACGGCGGATGTGCTCTATGATCTCAGCCGGTTCTCCGCGATCGAGCAGGATGAAACATCTCCGATCCGGGAGGCGGCAGAGCGGACAGCGGGCTATCTCCGGAAAAATCCCGCAGAGAGCTACACGGACAGCGGCATCGAAGCAGCAGTCTCGCAGCAGCTTGCACTCTATACCTATGACGGAAAGATCGACACGGCAGGCGTGATCGGCAGCCTGAAAAAGGCACAGAAGGATGACGGCAGCTTCGCGGAGAGCGTTCATGTCACAGCGCTTGCAATCCGGCTGCTGCAGGCGGTCAATGCCGGAAAATATATGAACCTGACTGATTTTCACACCGAACTCAGCGCAAAAACCGTGACAGCGGGCGAATCAGACGCCATCACGGGCAAAACGCTGATCGGTTACCAGTCGAACACATCCGGCGACTACAATGTCCGGATGACTGTGAAGAACGGCAGCGCGACAGTCTATGAAAACAGCTGCAAGGTCACGATCCCGGAGGGTGAGGGGAATCTGGAGGTCGAATCCGGCGAATTCCGCCTGATCGAATCCGAAGACCGCGGCATAACCGTGACTGTTGATCTGCTGAACGGCGAAAAACTCATCCGCAGTGAGATCATCACGCTGGCGCTGAAATCGCACACGCCGGAAAAGAAGACCGAAGTTAATGCGGTCACGGTCAGCCTCGATCAGTATTACACGCTGACGGGCATTCCGGTCACTGTGAAGGCGATCGGTACCGTGCTGTATGCGACCAACATTGATGCAAAGGCGACAGTGCGTGCGTCTGTGAAGCACAACGGCAAAGTGCTTTCGGAAAATGAGGGCGAAGTTGTTCTGAAAGCAGAGAGCAATGCGGCGGATATCGGCCTCTTTGAGATGAAGATCGACATGGATGAGCCCGGCGAGATCGAATTTACGGCGGAGTGCATCTATGACGGCAAGGTGATCGGTACTGACACGCAGACATTCACGGTCGTGAAGCGTCCGGAGCCTGTGAGCACCGAGCCGGCAGTGACCGAACCGGTGCAGACGCAGCCGACAGACATTGAAACGGTGTCGACAGAAACGACAGAAACGGAGCCTGTCACGGAAACAACCGCTGTTTCGACTGATCCTGCCCCATATTTCCGGATCCTGTGGATGAGCCCTGTCCTCAGCGACATGGTCGTCTACGCGGGACAGAAGAACGATATTTCGGGCGTTGTGGATATCATGTACGATTCCAACGCACCGTTCAGCGGAACGCTTTCCTTGAAAGCGGTTTCGGAAGGTGAGACTGTTGCCGCGTATTCCGGCGAAGTCACGCTGGAACCGCTTGCACTCGACAAGCACGACGGACTGAGTGCGCTTCCGAAGTATGAATCCGAGAGCCTGATCTCGTTTGTGGCGGATGCAGTCGGTACGACGGAAGTGACCGCGGTGCTCTGCGATGCGGAGGGCAAGGAAATCAGCCGCGCTTCCCGCACGGTCACCGTGATCGAAAAGCCTGTGCAGGATCTGATCCTCAATGCCGATATTGACGAAAAGAACGGCACGGTCGATCTGCGCTGGAACGATATCAGCTCGGAGCATGAGACCTATGTTTATCAGCTGAACCGCCGCATTCAGAACGGACAGTGGGAACCGCGTTCCATCTGGAATGAGGAGGAGCATATCCGCGTGCTGAATGTCTATCCGGCATATCCGTATCTCGCAGACTGGATGAATTCTCCGCTCGGCGATTCCGAACTGACTGCGGGCATGGGCATTTTCGAGATCGAATCCATGCATTTCAGCGAGTTTAACCCGAATGCGGAATCCGTTCTGAAAAATGCGGACGGCAGTTGGAAATTTGACGTCATTTTCTTTGGTTCCTATGACTGCAATAATCATCAGGATCTGAGCGATGTCTCTTATCCGGTCGTGCAGGAGTTTGTGGATTCCGGCAGAGGTGTGCTGTTCGGTCATGACACGGTCTGCCCGAACTTCAATCTTCTCAATTTCTGCAAATTCGCAGATCAGCTCGGTATCATCGCAAAGCTTGACACCACGGTCATCCCGACGACATCGGTTTCCGTTGTTAAGATCGGTACGATGACGAATTATCCGTGGGTGATCCGCGGCACGCTCGATGTTCCCGCATGTCATTCCTACGGACAGTATGTCGGCGGTACGCTGAAGGGTACTGAGTGGATGACGCTCAATGCGACACAGCTGTTCGATGAAGAGACCGGTGCGCACTCCAATTTCTATCTCGTGACCAACAATAACCTTGGCATGATCCAGACAGGCCACAGCAACGGTCAGGCGACCGACGACGAGCGCAAGGTGCTCGCGAATACGCTGTTTTATCTGTATCAGATCTCCCGTCTGACCACGGCAAAGGATACCTCCTTCTACGATATCGATGCGCCGGATCTGCCGGAGACTACTGTGAAGCCGCTGGAAAACGGCAGCTATGAGATCAGTGCAAAGTCGAAGGACAACGGCACGACCTATGAATACTGCATCGTCGCAAGCCCCGCAAACGGCGACAGCACGACACGCTCCTCCAATACGATCACGCGCGAGGTCAAGAGCGGTCTTGCAGGATTCGTTGCGGAATTCAGCGATTCTGCGGAAAAGAATTCCGCACTGGTGCAGTTCGACGATAAGGGCGACAAGATCCTGAATCTTCAGTCCGCCGATTCGAACGGTTCTGCCGTGATCAGAATCAAGCCTGAAAGCGTTGACAAGGGCAGATATATCCATGTATTCGCAGTCGACAAGGCCAACAACATCAGCGAAGAATTCGTGATCGAAGCATCTGCACTGAATGTGAAGGCGGAGATCGAAACGGACAAGAAGCTCTATATGCCGGGCGAGACTGTTTCGGTCAAGTCTGAGACCGTCGTTTCGCCGTTCGGTCAGACTGCAGACGGCGTGCTCCGCATTACGGATGAATTTGACCACCCCGCCGCAGTGCTCCGCGAGCTGCCGGCACAGCAGCTGACAGCAAGCGCACCGGTCAAAGAGACGGCGGAATGGACGATCCCCGCAGCAGCACTCGGCAGATACAAGGCAGTTATCACATGGGAACAGGACGGCGAGATTCTCGCAGAAAGCGAAACGCTGTTCAAGATTTCCGGTGAGGAGAGCATCGCGGACACGATCGCAAGCAACAAGAAGCGTTATGCTTCCGGCGAACCGGTCAACCTCAGCACAGCAGTCTTCAACCGCAGCAGCAATCTCGTTGAAAACGATCTGACGCTGCACATCACAGTGCGCGGCAAGGAAAGCGGTGCAAAGGCTGCCGAATTTGACCGTGCAATCGCTTCGGTCAATCCGCAGGGCAGCATGGAGTTTGCCGATGCCATCAAGGGCGGTACACTGCAGCCCGGCGATTACATCGCAGAGGCAGTCGTTATGCAGGACAACGCCGCACTTGCATCCGATACCGCAGAATTCTCTGTTGAAAACAGCATCACCGATTTCAAGGGAACGCTCGGACTGGATCTGTCCGGAAAGACCGTGAAATCCGAATTCGATGTTGCAAACGCCGGCTCTGCAAACGCAAAGGGCGCAGAGATCACAGTTGATGTCTATTCCGAGAACGGTGAGCAGGTGTTCACCGTGACCAAGAAGGCAGAGATCAATGCGGGCGGCAAGGTGCAGTACGAAGAACCGTTCTCCGCAAAGTCGCTCGCTGCAGGCAATTATTCCGGCGTCCTCAGCATCAGCTATGAGGGCAAGCGAAACGATCTTGCATATGCAGGATTCACAGTCGGCGCGGCGCAGACGACCGCAGCCGTGACCACAACCGCAAAGACTACCGCATTCACAGAAGCGACGACCGTTTTGACAGCTGCAACGGAGCAGAAGACCGCAGCAGGTTCAACTTCGACGACCGCGCAGACGAACAATCAGAAGGTCGGTGCGCTGCAAACCGGTGTCAGGGGTGTTCCGTGGTATATCTGGACGATGCTCGTGATCAGCGGCAGCGCTCTGGTCATTCTGAAAAAGACAGGAGGGAAGAAGGAACATGAATAACGGCGTGAAAAAGATGGCTGCGGCAGCAACCGCAGCTGTAATGATGTTTTCCGCATTGTCGATGGAGTTTGCCCGTCCGCTGAAGGCGTCGGCACCGCTCATGCATACGCAGCAGAAGCAGCTCGAACCGCTCACGGCACAAGTGCTCGCTTCAACCTCTGCCGATGCAGGCGCTGCCGGGCTGGAACAGCTCAGCTGCGCAATTGCTGCGGAAAATGATACGCAGGTTTCCGATGTCTGCGATACCCTGACCGAACTGCTCGAAAGTGAGCTTGCCGGACAGAATCTGATGAAGGAGACGTCCGACGATCCGGTCGTGGAGGCGCGGCGTCAGGAATATCTCAATGCGGTCGCTGTCCGTGCAGGCAGAACGCGTTCGGCGCTGGATGCTGTACGCAGCGGAACCGCAGGCGAAGCAGAGATGGCGGTGATCCGTGAAGCATTCGCAGAAAACAATGCATCGCACCGTTCCAATGCGACGCCGTCTTCTGCCGCCTACATTACCGGCACAAAAACGGAGGAAGGGAAGCTGACGCAGAATGCGCAGCCGACACTGCCCGCTGCGGAACCGACCATTGAGGAGTCGCTGCAGAACGATGATACAGAGATCCCGAAGGCAATTTCCGATCTTGCGGCAGAGCTTGGCAGTGCAAAGGAAATCTACCGTTATGTTAAGGAAAATGTTGTCTATGAGGCCTATTCCGGTTCGAAAAAGGGCGCGGCAGTTACGCTGGATCAGCTCGGCGGAAACGATGTCGATCAGGCAAGACTGCTCATTGCGCTGCTTCGTGCGATCCATGTGCCGGCGAGATATGTGACCGGAACCGTTGAGATCACCGCAGATCAGGCAGTTGCGATCACCGGTGCAGCCGACGCGAAAAGCGCAGGCAGAATTCTGGAGGCGCGGCACAAGGGCGTGAAGGGTGTGACCGATCAGGGCGTGCTCGTCGGTTACCGCATGGAGCAGACATGGGTGGAGGCATATGTTCCCTATACCGATTACCGCGGTGCAGGTGCTGCAAACGGCAGATCGGTCTGGGTATCGCTCGATCCGAGCTTCAAGACGCTGACCACAGAAACGCAGACGCTCACCTTCAATTATGATGCAGATCAGCTTGCAATCCGGGAACACCTGGATGCGGCCGCAGCCGATCAGCCGGTCATTTTCGGCGATTACACCCGTCCGGGCGACACTGCGGATGTTTACCTCCGCCGGATTGATCCGGTGCAGGACGGCTATCTCCCCGCATCGCTGCCTTATACCGTGCTGGCGCTCAATGATCGCTATGCGGCGCTGCCGGACGAGATGAAGGATTCCATTGCCATTGAGATCAACGGTGAACAGCTCTTTTCGGCACCGCTGACGGAGCTCTATTTCAAGCAGATCACCGTTTCGTATGTTCCGGCTACCGATTCCGACAAAAAGCTGCTGAACAGCGATGACAAGCTGACCGAGGTCCCGGCATATCTCGTGCAGATGCTCCCGGTTGTGACCGTCCGCGGCGACAACGGCACCGATACCTATACCGGCAAGCAGTCCGCTGCGCTCGGTGCGATGCAGCAGATGACCACGACGCTGAAAAATGAGGGCGACACGACCATCTTGACAGACGATGTTTTCGCAGGCTCAATGTATGCGTTCAATCTGGATTATCAGCGGATCATGCCTTCGGATATCAATTATTCCTACGGTCTGCTGAAAGCTGCGCAGGAGGCAGGGGAAGAGGCGAACAGCGCTTCTCCGGAGATCCTCGGCGCACTGCTGGATTATGCCGGAAAGAGTTATTTTGCATACTGCGATTCTGAATCCATGCGCTACGAGACCATGCTCAATATCTGCAAGAACCGTCAGCTCGGTCTGTGCATCACCGGTTATGAGTTCCGGAGCAAGGATACGCTTGGCATCGTCGATAAGCTGGAGGGCGGCGCGTTCTTCATCGACGTTGCGTACAACAATTACTCCGCTGTCAGCTATGAGGGCAATGCGAAGGCAGAAACCGGCTTCAACACCGCGCTCGGTGAATCCGAGTCCTACTACGAGGGTAAGATCTGGGAGATCGTCACGGGCAATGAGCTTCACGGCATTTCGACGGTTTCCGTCATGAACGCGGCTGCCGATCAGAATATCCCGACCGCATTCATCGTGAAGAACAATGCAGAGGAACAGCTTGAGAAGTGCCACGTCAGCGAAAGCGTTAAGGATGAGGTGCGCGATTTCGTCAACAAGGGCATGATGGTGCAGCTTGTGGCGGACACGGTCGCAATCGGTGACTGGACCGGAACGGCGTATATCGCGAGAGACATGCGCACGGGTGCGGCATCGTACATGCTGTCCGGCGGTACGGCAGGCGGAAGCTCTGACTGCTTCGATCGGCTGTTTAAGCTCAATATGCTGCTCTTCCAGGCAACGCTGGCGGTCAGTACAATCGCTCTGACGCAGACCTTTGTCAAGATCCATCTTCCTTCGCCAAGCACGAAGATTGACGGCGTGATGACCGGGCTGGACACCGCAAAAGTGCTCGGTGAAGCGTTTACAATGTATTTTGACAACATTGATTTCATCTTTGATTACGCGATGGAAGGCGACGACATGCTCGAACGCTATGCGCAGTTCACGCTCGACAATCTCAACAGAACGGTCGATTATATCAAGAGTACGCTATTCGGTGCGCTCAGCGATCTCGTCGGCGGTGTTCTGGATCTCTGTAAGCTGGCATATCCGCTGCTGGAGGAGGTCTTTGAAGCGATTGGCACGGGCTTTGACGCGATGAACGAGGCCGGCTCCGATGCGAAGGCAGTTACGGATATTTATTCGGAACTCCCTGAGGGCCTGAGCCTCGACGATGACGAATACGAGCGCTGGTTTGAGGAATACAATCAGAAGTGCCTTGAGACGACGCTGGGACTGCTCAGTAAACTGCTCAAGTCGTTTGTCGGATGACAGGCATAGACATATACTATGTATAATATAATTAGATGCTGCCCTCCAAACGGAAGGCAGCATTTTTTTGTTTTATGCAGCGGGAAAGCTTGCGGTGTTATTCAGTTTGTCGGTGTGATCATGAGTAGTATGTCATAATAATCGCTGCATTATCAGAGCAGATGCAGGCGGTCTTTGAAAAACCAAAACTTCCCTTTCATGAAAAACAAAATCCTGCTTATACTATTACCACGGCAGCAGAAAAGAACCGCCTGCAAGGGGCAGACGGAGGTGCTGCCCCAACCAACAAGGAGTGAAACACAATGAAGGGTGAATTTACGCAGAAGGGCAAGGAAGCGCTTGAGCGCTTTAAGATGGAGTCTGCAAATGAGGTCGGCGTGACGCTGAACAAGGGTTACAACGGTGATCTGACCTCTCGCCAGGCTGGTTCGATCGGCGGCCAGATGGTCAATATGATATGTCCAGAACAACAATTCAATTTCGACCGTCCGAGCAGATGGGAAACGGGACATATGCGGCATCTTTCCTTTGAGATGCAAGTCGGAGTATGATACACGAAAAGCGCATTGCTGTGTGATTTTCAGCAATGCGCTTTTTTGTGTGCCGGTGAAGTGAGTGGAATTATGTGTGATATACTGGAGCAGCTGCAGGCAGCTTTCTGAAAATCGGTGCTGTTTTGCGTTTACACACAATTCGGGATTGCTGCTTCTTATATACTTGACTGTGCCTGTACTGAAATCCGCGGATTCCGCTCCTTCAAAAACCCGATTACGGCATTCAGATCAATCTGCCGCACGGGGTATTCCGTTCTTCTGCCGTCAATGTCATGTACGATCAGTCTGCCCATGCGGTTATCGCCGGTCACACCGCTCGCTTGCCGCGCACGATCCTGCCCGTAGTTGATCATTGCCGTACCCGCAAGCGCTACGATCGGATTCATCGAAAGCACAACAGTCCGAACCTCCCGGAAGATCACAGGCTGCACATCACGGATATCCGAAATCTCCAGATAATCACCGAGGAATCCCGACACAATAAAATCATCGGTGATTGCAATGCCGAAGGGATTGTTGCACATCAGCAGATACCGCGGGTTGCGCACACCTTCATTGATTCTGTCCGCAATCTCTCCCGC
>JAFZPL010000206.1 GCA_017550355.1 Oscillospiraceae bacterium
CAGTCAGCGGCGTCTGGACATTCACATACATGCCGCCGCCGATCACCTCCGGCACCAGACCACGCTTTTCGAGTTCTGCTTTTGCATCCTCGACCGTGAAATCCACCATCAGCGGAACGGACACATCCAGTTCGTCGCCCTCTGCATAGGACGGATAAAAACCGAGATACGGCAGTGCCTTCTCAAAGATCTCACGCGAATACGGACCGACGACCGAAGAACCGTAGTAGTCGATCTCCGTGTTCGGTTCGTCTGCCATCATCAGCAGCACGATCTCCGGATCGTCTGCCGGCGCAAAGCAGCAGTACGATGCAACATATTTTTCGTCGCTCTTCTGCACTTTGCCCTGAATCTTCTGTGCAGTACCGGATTTGCCGCCGATCTTGTAGCCGCGGATGTATGCGCCCTTCTTGCCATTGCCCTCAACAACCGCCTGCAGTGCCCGGCGCATTTCAGCGGAGGTCTCCTCGGAGATCACCTGTCTGCGCACCGTCTTTTCATTCGATAGAACGACATTTCCGCTTTTGTCAACCACCTTACTCACGATATAAGGCTGCAGCAAATATCCGCCGTTCACGACCGCCGCATATCCGGTGACCATCTGGATCGGGGTGAGCGAGTTTGTCTGACCGAAAGACGATGATGCCAGTTCGACCGGTCCCATGTTCTTCCGCTTGACTGTGACGGACTTTGATTCGCCAAAGAGGTCGATGCCGGTCTTTTCATTCAGACCGAACGCATCGAAGTACTGACAGAAGCGATCCGCGCCCATCTTCAGACCGATCTCGATGAATGCCGGGTTGCAGGAGTTCGTCAGAATATCCTCGAAGCTCTCATCGCCGTGACCGCGCTTCTTCCAACAGTGGAACTCCTCGCCGGAAACGACCTTTTTATACTCACAGAACCAGTGATCTTCATAGTTGATCACATTTTCCTCCAGTGCGCTCGATGCCGTGAACACCTTGAACACCGAACCGGGGATGTAGGTCTCCGCCACGCACTTGTTGCGCCACTGTTTTTCGCGTGCTTCAATGAGTGCCTTGTTGTGCTCTTCTTCATCGGTAATCGCGTCGACACGCGCCTTTTCCGCCGGATCGTAGATCGTATACGGATCATTCACATCAAATCCGCCCACAGAAGCCATCGCCAGCACCGCGCCGGTCTTGGCATTCAGCATGACGCCGCACGCACGGTTCGCGATCTCGTAGGTCTTCACCATATCCTCAAGTGCGTTTTCGAGATATGTCTGCATGGTCATATCAATCGTAAGATAAACATCATCGCCGTCCTGTGCAGGGAAATTATCGGAGAACCGGTACGGCATCTCGTTGCCGCCCGCATCCTTCGCGGTGATGTTTTTCCCGTCGATGCCCGACAGATAATCGTCGTAATACGCCTCGATACCATAGGCACCGTGACCGTCCCTGTTGTTGAAGCCGATCACCGCAGCAGCGAGATTGTTCTGCGGGTAGTACCGTTTGGTATCCGATTCGCGGCTGACACAGGAAAGCTTGATGTGGCGTTCGCTGCCTTCCAGCGTGATATCGCTCATGAATTCCATAATGCGGTCCGCCTTGTTCTTTTCGACCTTTTCCTTGAGCACGATGTAGCGCTTTTCGGTCTTGTCGAATGCATCCCGCACATCCTCAGGATTGAGTTCAAGTGTCTCAGTGAGGTAGTTGATGACGACGTTCTTCACATCCTCCGGATTGACCACATCCGGCTTTTCGTTGATGCCCTGCTTGCGGCGGTCGCCCGCACGCTTGATGAGGGATTCGTTCTTGTTTTCGATGAGCTCCATTTCCTTGACCATCAGCCCCGGATCAACGAAGATGCGGTAGACCGTCGCGCTCTGTGCGAGCACACCGCCGTTCGCATCGTAGATCGTGCCGCGCATTGCAGGAAGTGTGATCGAACCGAACTGACGCGAGGCCGCACGGTCGGTGTAGTCCTTATGATGCACGATCATTATATTGAACAGGTTGATGACCAGAATCACTGCCGCTGCCAGGATCAGTGAAAGGATCACGGCATTGGCACGGATTTTCATGCTTTTGGAGGGGCTCTTCGAGCGGTATCCTCTTTGCCACGAGGATTTCGCCGCTTTTCTGACCTTCGGCTTTTTCGCACCGGTTTCCGGCATGAATCTGCCTCCCTTCTATAAAACAAAAATCGGGCGGTGAAACCTTTGTCCCCGCCCGCGGTGGCTCGCATCGTCCCAGCATACGGCAAGCAGCGGAAATCCGGAGGTTTTCACCTTTCCGGACTGCCGCGTCCGCCGCGCCGGTGGGGGCTGTGCCGTTCTGTTTTTTTCGTACACATCCCGCAGACGCTCTCTGCCTATTCCTTTGTTCTACACATTTTTGATCTGACGCTTCACTATATGCACCGTATCCGGTTTTCATACGCGGTGTTCTTTTTATTTTCCATGCAGAAAATCCGTGATCGTGCTGCAAAATTCTTTCAATACGGTTGACCAGCCGTCCTGCGGCTCTGAAATGGTCACCGCATCTTCTGTCTGAATGCAGATATATTCAATCTGCGATTTGTCAAGCTGCTTCAGACCGAGCGTATTTTCCGCGTAGTCTTCCACATTCTTGACTGTGAGCTTCTGCTCCATCTCCGACCGCATGCTGACGTTTCTTGCGAGAACATCGTCGCGTTCAGTCTGGAGCGAAGCGATCTTCATATAGATCTCATTGGTCTGTACCTTGCCGTAAATGACAAGCCCGAGCAGCAGGATCACCAGAAAGCCCAGCACAATCGCGCTGCCTGTGGTGATGCGGTTCGGATTGCCGACCTTCCGGAGCTTTTCATTGAATCTGCCGCCGCGTGTCACGGTTCCCTTTTTCATCGGGGTTCTCGCCGCCGCACGCTTTGTGCCGTCCTCCGCAGGAACGAAGATCCGTTCGGGATCGGCGATCGGCTCTTCATAAGCCGGCGTTTCTTCATACTGTGTTTCCTCGCGGCGATCCTCTTTTCTGTACGGATCCTCCGCAAGTGCGGCACTGCCGGAGACCGGCGCGGTAATCCGGATCGGTGCAGCCGGTTCGTGATAATCGTCCTCATCGTCATAGACGGGACAGCGCTGGTCGTCGTAATCGTCGTAGGTACGGTCGTCGAACGCTTCGTCTTCGTCCTCCTCATACACGCGGTCGCTGTACCGATCGCTGTACGGAGATGCAAACACGCGGCCGTCGTCCGCATCGTCATAGTGTTCTTCCGGTTCGTCGCAGAGATCATATTCATCCTGCCACGGTTCGTCTGTCACCCATGCTTCTGTCCGGAGCTGTGCTTCCAGCGCATGTCCGCGGTTCAGCTCGCTCTGACGCAGACGCTCCATTTTCGCCTGCTGTTCAAGCATCTCTTCCTCGGCTATTTCCTGCGCGATCAGCTGTTCTTCTTCACGGCGGCGCTGTTCTTCGAGCACCGCACGGTCGTGGTCATACTCCTGATGCCGCTTTGCATTGCCCCGGTTCTGTTCCGAGAGCAAGCGGCGTTCTTCGGGGGACATTCCATCCTCTCTGTCAAAAGACTGCATCCTGCCTCTCCCCTTTCCGGATGCGCTTTCTGCATCTGCGGCTGCCGCCTATATCTCTGAACGGTCAGCCGCATCACGCAAAACACTCGTTTTGTGTTTCTTTCTCTGTTAAAGAATTGTCTCTTTGTTCTTTGCTGTTTCTCACAGCTTTTCAATACACCGCAGCTTTGCACTGCGGCTGCGCGGATTGATCGCCAGTTCTTCGGCATCCGCAACGATGGGCTTTTTGTGAGGAAGCATGCCCTCCGGCTTGTGTCCGCAGATACAGACCGGAAATTCCGGCGGACATGTGCATCCGGTACACCACTTCGCAAACTGCTGCTTGACCATCCTGTCCTCAAGACTGTGGAAGGTCAGGATCACCAGTCTGCCGCCGGGCTTGAGCATTTCAAAAGCGTCGCACATTGCGCTTTCCAGCACATCCAGTTCCCTGTTTGTAAGAATCCGCAGTGCCTGGAAGGTTTTCCGTGCAGGGTGCTTGTCCCGCCGCGCCTTTGCCGGCACGCTTTCTGTAATGAGATCCGCAAGCTCCAGCGTCGTTTCGATCGGCTTGACCGCACGCGCCTTCACGATATTTGCGGCAATGGAACGTGCATATTTTTCCTCGCCGTAGCGAAAAATAACACTTGCAAGCTCCGCCTCGGAAAGCCGGTTGACCAGATCTGCCGCCGTTTCTCCCTCCTGACTCATCCGCATATCCAGCGGTGCGTCTTTATGATAGGAGAACCCGCGGGAGCCTTCATCCAGTTCATGTGAACTGACGCCCAGATCCATCAGGATCCCGTCCGCCTTTGTCCCGTGCGATTCCAGCACGTTTTTCAGCGTGACAAAATTGGCATGTACCATCGTGACCGGATATCCCGCAAGACGTTTTCCCGCCTCTGCGATCGCATCCGGATCCTGATCCATCGCGTATAGATGCCCGCCTCTGAGCTGTTCGGCGATTGCGAGTGAGTGACCTCCGCCTCCACAGGTCGCGTCAAGATATATGCCCTCAGGATCGATCCGGAGATCCTCTATCACTGCGCGTTACATGATCGGGACATGATACACGGTCTCAGCCATTCAGATCACTGTCCCTCCTTCTTTACGCCCTTGTTTGCTTTCTTCTCTGCATCCTTTTCCGCGCGCTTTCTTGCTCTGATCTCAGCTCTCTGAGCCTCATATTCAGCGAGCTTATCCGCATCCCAAATCTCCGCGTGATCGCCGTTGCCGATGACAACGACCTTTCCGGAGAGACCTGCGTAGCTGATCAGCTTATCCGTCAGAGTGATTCTTCCGTTCTTGTCCGGACTCAGGTTGGCAGTATCCTTCGTCAGGTCACGGATATCGTCTTCCACATCTTCGGGATCCTCTTCGTTCTTGAGGCCTTCTTCGCGCAGATCATTGATCTGCTTTTCGTATCCTGCCTCAGAGCGCACCTCGAGAAAGCCGCGGAAACGTGCGTCGGGAGAAACATAGAGATCCTCGCCGAGGACGCTGCGGAACTGCATCGGGAAGCTGATTCTGCCTCTGGCATCCATCACTACAGCCTGCTGACCGGACATGATTGCCATTGCGAATCGCCTCCCCATGCACTGACGCATCAGAGAAGGCGCATCCCCGCCTGCGCACTGTCCTCACGGACAAAAAAGCGCCGGCATCTGTTTACTCTGCCGGATCGCTGCGTAAACGGTTCAGGAGCCCTTTCGTTTGCTGTCAGTTTTCTTTTCTTCTACAGATTTTCATATATTTTTCTATGCGTTTTTCTCTCTGTGGATGAACGCTGCTGCCCAAACGGATCCAAATGATGGGTTTTGACTGCCACTCGCTGCCCATCTTTGCCCTTTTCTAGGTTCAGCTGCCCAACCACAACATTATTATAGCTTATAAAAAAAGAAAAGTCAAGAGTCTGGGCAAAAAACATTCCGTCCGAAAAGCGGGGGTTCAGACTGTCCTGCTGCCGGAACACATGTTTCTTCGTTGTGTTTTTTCATGCATTCACGCAATATTCATATTTCACACGCACGCTTGTTCTATCAAAAAGCGTGTGCAAATTTGTATACTTGCACATGTAAATCGCATATTTGCGCCTGAAACTTCGGCTATTTTGCTAATTTATGTTGAAAACCCCTATATTTGGCACCTCCGCACACGGAAAAACTCCATATCTTGGTAAAATCTTTTTTATTTGCGATAAATACCGGTTTCCCCCTTTACAACCGGCGAAAAATGTTGTATAATAAGTATATCTATATCATCTCGGAGGTGTTTCACAATGCAAAGCCCCAAATATAAAAGAGTTCTTCTGAAGCTCAGCGGCGAGGCGCTCGCCGGTGACAAGAAAAACGGTCTCAATTACGATGTCATTACCCCGATCTGTGAAAGCGTCAAGCGCTGCGCAGATGCAGGCGTTCAGGTTGGCATCGTGGTGGGCGGCGGCAACTTCTGGCGCGGACGCTCTTCCGGCGCAATGGACAGAACCAGAGCCGACCACATCGGCATGCTCGCCACCGCAATGAACGCACTTGCCCTCGCTGATGCGCTGGAGCATCTGGGCTGCGAGGTGCGCGTTCAGACCGCGATCACCATGACCAAATTCGCGGAGCCCTATATCCGCAGCCGTGCGATCCGCCACTTTGAAAAGGGAAGAGTCGTGATCTTCGGATGCGGCACAGGCAACCCCTTCTTCTCGACGGATACCGCAGCAGCGCTCCGTGCTGCCGAAATCGAAGCAGACGTGCTCATGAAGGCGACGATGGTGGACGGCGTTTACGATAAGGATCCGCATAAGTTCGACGACGCGAAGAAGTATGACACGCTCACATTCACCGATGTCGTCAACAAGCAGCTCGGCGTCATGGATTCCACCGCTGCTGCAATGTGCCGCGACAACGGCACGACCTGCCTGGTCTTCGACCTCTCTGATCCCGCAAACATCTACGATGCCTGCATGGGCAAATCCATCGGCACGCTGGTTCTGCCGGAATAACCGATACTATACTATTATAAGGAGTGAATCCAGATGAACGATCTGATGAAAGAAAAATTTGACGCTGCCGAGAAGGCAATGAAGAAAATCGCAGAACACCTTCTGAGTGAATTTGCCTCCATCCGCGCAGGCAGAGCAAACCCTGCTGTGCTTGACAAAATCACCTTCGATTACTACGGCACCCCTACCCCGATCCCGCAGGCATCCAATGTCTCCGTGTTTGAGGGCAGAAATCTGCTGATCACCCCGTACAGCCCCGCTGATATCAAGCCGATCTCCAAGGCGATCCTCGCCTCCGACCTCGGCATCACCCCGACCGACGACGGCAAGACCATCCGTCTCGCGTTCCCGCAGCCGACGGAAGACCGCCGCAAGGAGATCGCCAAGGAGGTCAAGAAGATCGGTGACGAGGCAAAGGTTGCTGTCCGCAACGCAAGACGCGATCTGATGGAAAAATTCAAGACAATGAAGAAGAAGTCCGAGATCACCGAAGACGATCTTCAGGATGCCGAGAAGAAGGTCCAGAAGCTGCATGACAAGTATATCGAGGAGATCGACAAGGCTGTTGCAGCAAAGGAAAAGGAAGTCATGTCGCTCTAATGCGCAGAACGGAGTATTGAATCAATGGCTATTAAACTGATAGAACCGCCCGTTCCCAGAGACATGATGCCCAAGCACGTTGCTGTCATCATGGACGGTAACGGCAGATGGGCGAAAAAGCGCGGTATGCCGCGGAAGCTCGGTCATGTACAGGGCGCAAAGGCATTCCGGAAAATGATGATCCATGCCATCGAGATCGGCATCGAATATATCTCGTTCTACGCATTCTCCACTGAAAACTGGAAGCGTCCGGACGACGAAGTCCATTCGATCATGAATCTGATGAGCAAATACCTCACCGATGCCCGCACGGAATTCGGCGATGAGCATGTGCGCATCATCCTGCTCGGCGACAACGAAGCCTTCAATCCGGAGCTCAGGCAGAAATTCATCGACCTCGAAAACGATACGAAGGATTTCCACGCACTGACTGCCGGCTGCTGCGCGAATTACGGTTCGCGCGATGAGATCGTCCATGCCGCAAAAGCCATTGCACGGCAGGTCAAGGACGGCACACTTCAGCCGGAGGATATCACGGAGGATCTCATTTCCCGCAATCTCTACACGAAAGATATGCCCGATGTGGATCTGCTGATCCGTCCGGGCGGGGAAATGCGCATCTCCAATTTCCTGCTCTGGCAGTGCGCCTATGCGGAGCTTTATTTCTGTGATACGCTCTGGCCGGATTTCGATGCAAAGGAATTTGACAAGGCGATCGTTGAATACGCAAGAAGAACAAGACGTTTCGGCGGACTCTGAGCCGGAACGGAAACTTTTTCGGGAACCGGTCTGCGCACGCCGCGCAGACTGTTTTCCCGCATGTTAAGGATGGGAGGCGCGGTGCTTCACCGCTTAATTTTCTTATGGTCACTCGAATCATTACAGCGGCGGTCGGTGTTGTGATTGCACTGATCGTGCTGATCCTGCATAATACGATCCTGTTTCCGATCGCGATCGGTCTTGTCTCGGCAATGCTCGTCTATGAGTTCGTCAAGGTAAACGGTCTGTTCAAATACCGTCTGTCCAGCTGTGCTGCACTGATCTATTCATTTGCGCTGCCGTTTTTCACCGTCGGCATGATCGCGAGATTCCGCATGATACTCACGGTCGCATGCGCATTCACACTGATGCTCGACTATATCCGCCATCAGACGAAAATGTCCGCGCGCAGCTTTTTCTCGCTGCTCATTGCCGCACTGCTGATCCCGGCATCAATGTCCTGCGCGATCACGCTGAACAATTCCCATGAATATCACGGTCTCGCATACATGATCCTCGCGCTCGGCGGCGCATGGCTCGCGGATACCGGCGCATATTTCGTGGGCTCCGCAGTCGGCAGAACCAAGCTCTGCCCGACCATCAGCCCGAAGAAGACTGTTGAAGGCTTCATCGGCGGCATTCTCTTTGATGTGGCATTTTTCATCCTGTTCAACCTCGGTTACAGCCTGATCTCCTCCGCAAAGGGCGTGCATTTCGATGTGCATTGGTTCTCCACCGTGATCCTCGCCATGACCTGCGCCGTACTCGGCACTGTCGGCGACCTCGCGGCTTCCGTGCTGAAGCGTCAGCTGGAGATCAAGGATTTCAGCAAGATCATGCCCGGCCACGGCGGTATGCTCGACCGTTTTGACAGCGTGCTGCTGGTGCTGCCGTTCTTCACGGCATACATCCAGTCAGTCAGCTTTTTTGCAATCAAATAATGAAGAGGAGTTTCAGATTCATATGATGAACAGTGTTGCGATTCTCGGTTCGACCGGCAGCATCGGCACACAGGCGATCGAAGTCTGTCAGATGCACGGTCTCCGCGTAACGGCACTTGCGGCAAACACCAGTGTCGATACGCTCGTGAAGCAGGCGAAAGAATTAAAACCGGAGATCCTGTGCATCGCTGATGAATCCCGATATCCCGCATTAAAAGAAGCGGCAGCCGGTCTTGGCTGCCGCCTTTTGGCAGGAATGGACGGTCTCTGTGAGATCGCGCGGGATTCTGCTAGCGATATCCTGCTCAATTCCGTTGTCGGCATGGTCGGACTGCTGCCCACGCTGACCGCGATCGACGCGAAAAAGCCGCTTGCCCTCGCCAACAAGGAGACGCTGGTTGCGGGCGGCGCACTGGTCATGGATGCCGCTGCGAAAAACGGTGTCCCGATCTATCCGGTGGACAGCGAGCATTCCGCAATTTTCCAGTGCCTTCAGGGAAATAAGCGTTCTCAGCTCAAAAAGATCATTCTGACGGCTTCGGGCGGCCCGTTTTACGGCAAGACCAAAGCAGATCTGCAGAACACCACAGTCGAACAGGCGCTCAAGCACCCGAACTGGAGCATGGGCAACAAGATCACCATTGATTCCGCCACGCTCATGAACAAGGGGCTGGAATTCATCGAAGCACGCTGGCTCTTTGACCTGACGCCTGATCAGATCGAGATCGTCGTCCACCGCCAGAGCGTGCTCCATTCTGCCGTGGTCTATCAGGACGATTCAATGATCGGACAGATGGGCGTACCTGATATGAAGATTCCGATCCAGTACGCACTGCTCTATCCGGATCGTCTCCCCTGTCCGACGAAGCCGCTGTCCCTCACGGATTACGGCACGCTCACATTTGCAAAGCCCGATTACGATACTTTCGACTGTCTCACCGCCTGCATCAAGGCAAGTGAGATGGGCGGCAGCGCACCCGCAATCGCGAACGGTGCGAACGAAGCCGCCGTCGCTGCATTCCTTGCACGGAAGATCTCCTTCCTGCGCATCGGCGAACTCGTCACGGCAGCGATCCGCGAGATCCCGTCCGCACCGCTCTCCTGCTATGAGGACGTCACCGCCGCTGACAAGGCCGCAAGAGCATTTGTTGCAAACGCGATCGCATAATATTTTATATAGTTTTCACACGATGCTTCATATGATTACACGTTTAACGGATATAATGTATCATGCAATACTATGAAGCGAAAGGGGCTTTTTCATGACTTTCCTGACTGTTCTTGCCGCAATTTTCGGCTTCGGCATCATCATCACCATCCACGAAGCCGGTCACTTCTTCGTCGCAAAAAAATGCAATGTCAAGGTCAACGAATTCTCCATCGGCATGGGGCCGGCGATTTTCTCCAAGCAGAAGGGCGAAACGAAATACTCTCTGCGCATCCTGCCCATCGGCGGTTACTGCGCCATGGCGGGCGAGGATGAAAACAGCGACGATCCGAGAGCGTTCCGGAACCGTCCTGTTTGGCAGAGAATGCTGGTGACGGTCGCAGGCGCGACAATGAACCTCATACTCGGCCTGATTCTCATTCTGATCGTCACGCTGATGGACAGCGCGATCACCACGACCACCATTGCCGGATTTCACACGAACGACAGCGGAGAAAGCATCTCCACCTCGGAACAGTGGCTGCAGAAGGACGACCGCATTCTCAAAATCAACGGTCTGAACATCTACACCGCGACAGATATCTCCTATGCGCTGCAGAACGACGACTGTGACACATTCACGGTCGTGGTAGAGCGTGCGGGTGAAGAGGTGACGCTGGAAAACGTCGAATTCCGCGATACCCAGACAAACGGTCTGCTGGATTTCTATGTCTACGGCGCAAAAAAGACCTTCTCCCGCGTGATGGAGTACACCGGAAAGACCTTCGTCTCAACGGCGCGTCTGATCTGGATCTCCCTGCGCGATCTGATCGGCGGCAAGTACGGTTTCCACGATCTCTCCGGCGTGGTCGGCATCATCGACCAGACGACGGATGTCGTTTCAAAGGGAAAAACGTTTACGGAAAAGCTCTGGATGCTGCTGGATCTGCTGAGCTTCATCACGGTCAATGTCGGCATCTTCAACCTGATCCCGTTCCCCGCACTCGACGGCGGCAGAATGGTGTTCCTGTTCATCGAGGCGATCTTCCGGAAAGCCGTTCCCACAAAGGTCGAGGCAATGATCCATTTTGTCGGTCTTGCCGCGCTGATGCTTCTGATGGTCGCCATCACATTCCAGGATATCGGCAAAATATTTGCAAGGTGAGGGCATGACCTGAACCGTTCATGCCCGTCTGACCGCACTGAAAAAATGAAAAGACTGAAATTTCTGCATCCGTTCGGCGGAAAACCGTTTGCAGGGCTCATCGTGATGTACAGCACACTTTTCGGGCTGGCAGCCGGAATCTGCCTGGCGATCCATTTTCTGGAAATGCGGTATCTGCTCTGGTCTGCGCTTGCGCCGTTTCTCATTTCCGTGCTGGTGATGCTGCTTGTCTGCAATGTCCGGCGGAAAGAGGATAAAGAAGCGATCGCCTGTGCGCAGAAGGCGGAATGGAAACCGATCCCGGAAGAGCTCATTTATATCATCCGGATGCAGCTTGATGACCGCACCGCGCTGCAAAACAAAAAGCGGGAAGCGATCCGCAGCGGCATTCTGCTGCTCGTCTTTGCGGGATTTCTCGTGCTGAATGCGCTGACGGATGACACTTACAAGCGTCCGTCCGCGGAGGATTGGCATGCGATCCGGACATCGCCCTTTCTGCCGGTCATGCTGGCGGCAGCGGGCATCATCCTGTTCTATGTGCTGTTCTGCATCATCCGCAGAAGAATCTGGCTGCACATTGATGAAAGTGCAGTCTATGCCGACATCCCGATCGACAGTATCTATGAAGTCACGTATTATGAAAAACGAGGCGTCCAAAGAACGAAACAATACCTTGTATTCTATCAGCCGGACGGGAAATACATCGTTCCGGCTCCGGAAGGCAGCAGCGAGGGCGGAATGATCACAGTGATCCGCTTTCACGGTTTGCTCCGCTGCATGGCTTTTCCGTTCTCACATAAAGGATAGCACTATGAAACGATTAAAATATCTGCATCCATTCTGCGGGAAGGTGTTCCCGCTCTATCTGATGGGCGGCGCCGCAATTGCAGGCATGTTCGGCTGTTTATCAAACGACGGAGAGCACCTCACGCTCTGGATCATCCTGCCGGTGCTGCTCGCAGCCGTCGGTTCCTATGTATTTCTGCATATTCCGGACGATCACGACCGGGAAGCCAAACAGGATGCGTCCTATCCGCTCTGGACGCCCCTGCCCGGAAAACTGCTGAACCGTATTCGCAGCATGGAAGAAGGCAGTCAGATGAACGCACCGGCAATGGTTGTGGTTGCATTGATCTGCGGCGTTGTGGTCTTCGCATTCACACGGATCCCGCCCAGAGGCTCTGCGCGATGTGACGTGCCGATGGAGACATCCGCTGCGATCGGTCTGATCGTCGGCAGCATTGCATTCTTCGTAATCCTCTATCTTCAGTTCCGGAGCCGCATCTGGAGCGGTATCGACGAATCGGCAGTCTGCACGGTCATCCCGATCGACCACTTTTACGATGTCACCCATCACGGGAGACACAGCGAAACATGGGTGACCAGCTACATCGTTTTTTATCAGCCGGACGGCAGATATATCATCCGTGCACCCGAGGGCAGCGGCGGCGCTGACAGTGTGACCGTCGTCAAATATCGCGGCATGATTCGCTGCATGATTGTTCCGGAATCTGATTTTGCATGAAACACCTGAAATACGAACACCCCTTCTGCGGACATGATTATCCGCAGGCAATCATCGCCGGCTGTCTGATTGCCGGGCTGTTGTTTGCCATTGTCACGCGGCAGAATACAATCGGTTTTCTCATTTCGCTGTTTCTTCCGCCGATTGCTGCCGTGTCCGTCATGCTGTATATATTTCAAAGGCTCACGCCAGAAGAACGTCTCCTGACGAAAAACGCGGAAGCGCCCGTCTGGGCGTCCATTGAGCCGGATACACTCCGCCGCATCCGATCCGATGCAAAGCTGACCGGTCAGACATTCTGGCAAAATGCAGATGCATCTGCGGAATCTGCGGTCATATCCGTGCATCACCGATACGATGTCACGCACAAAATCCGTCTGCAGTACAGACCGAATCGCACCGTAATTGAACATCTGCTTGTCTGCTATCTTCCGGACGGCAGGTATATCATTACAGCACCGTTCGGCTGTGAAAACGCAGACAAAATCCGGCTTGTCCGCTTTGGCGGCAAAGTCTGCTGCACTGAATACAAAGCAAAGGAGAAATCATCATGAGAGATCTGCACCCTGTCAAGGTCGGGCAGTGTACGCTCGACGGCAAGCACATTTACATCCAGTCCATGCTCAACACCCGTTCCGACGATATCGAAGGCTCGGTTAAACAGGCAAAGGCGCTGGAAGACGCCGGATGTGAGATCGTCCGCGCCGCGATCCCGAATATGGATGCCGTTGCGCTGATTCCCGCGATCAAGAAAGCAATCTCCATTCCGCTGGTCGCCGATATCCATTTCGACTACAAACTCGCCCTTGCCGCAGCAGATGCGGGCATCGACAAGATCCGCATCAACCCCGGCAATATCGGCGGCATGGACAAGGTGAAGGCTGTTGCGGACAAATGCCGCGCACTGCATATCCCGATCCGCATCGGTGTCAATTCCGGCTCGCTGGAAAAGGAACTGCTCGCAAAACACGGCGCACCGACACCTGAAGCATTGGTCGAGTCCGCCTTGAATCACGCAAAACTGCTGGAGCAGTGCGACTTTGAGGATATCGTCATTTCGATCAAATCCTCCGATGTCCCGAACATGATCGCATGCTACCGCCTTGCCGCACAGTCCTGCCGCTATCCGCTGCACCTCGGTGTGACCGAAGCCGGCACCGCACGCATGGGCCTGATCAAATCCGCAGCGGG
>JAFZPL010000207.1 GCA_017550355.1 Oscillospiraceae bacterium
ACACGGCTGTAATAGCCGAGGCCCTCCCAGAGCTTTAAGAGCAGCTCCTCTCCGCAGTCCGCCAGCGCCGGAATATCCGGCAGCGCCGCCAGAAACCGCGCATAATACGGCTTGACGGCCTCCACTCTGGTCTGCTGGAGCATGATCTCCGAGAGCCAGACATGATAGGGCTCCCGGTCGGCGCGCCACGGCAGATCGCGGGCGTGCTCCGCGAACCATGCGGGCAGCACGGTCATCAGCCGGTTCATCAGTTGGTTCTGCAAGGCGCCGTTCACTCCTCCGGAGCCGGTTCCGCCGAGATCACGGCGTGAATCCGGTAATCATAGCACAGACAGGGCAGGTAGATTCGAGTACTTATCGAAAGGGAATCTATGATACAATTCTTCAGTTAGAAAGACATCGTAATTGTGGCAACCATAGTCGTTTCATCGCTCTCACTTGGATTCACACTGTATCCATAGTAATCTCCGATTTCCCAGTTGATGTCGAGAACTTCTTGTGTGTGCGGATTCTCGTAAAAATAAAAAACGACTTCATCTGGATACCTAGACACCTCCCAACTCCAATCATCTCGATCGAGACCAGCTTCTTCCATTTTTTCTTCAATGTACGATTCTGCTTCTCTTACAGCATCATCGTCATAGAAATCACAGTTAGTATATATTTCTTCTACCAATTGCACGATGTCAATCATAACTTCCTCCAATTCTTCCGATCATCTTTTTATACATGATCAATTGATCGGAGCATTAATCATGTATTTTTCACCGATTTATAATATATAGAACACGGTTGTCCTGAAACTGCGCGGTCATCAGCCGGTTCATCAGTTGGTTCTGCAAGGCGCCGTTCACTCCTCCGGTGCCGGCTCCGCCGAGATCACGGCGTGAATCCGGTAATCATAGCACAGGCAGGGCAGATACACGCCCATGCCGTCAAAATGCGCAATCCGCAGCCGCGTCACCTCGCCGGAAACGGTCAGCACTGCATCGGAATCTGCCAGATAGGGCATCAGGTCCACATCCGATTCCACGCGAATGCTGCTGCGGGAATCCGGAGCCTGCGCATAATATGTGCCGTCTGCCTCCTGCTTTGTAAAGCAGGAAAGTATCAGCGTATCCTTGTGCATATAGTGCCGCAGATAAATGCAGGCCGCTGCGGTGAGCAGAATCAGCACAGCTGCCGACAAGGCCAGCACTTTTCCGGCACCCGTCACCTTTTTGGGCTTCTGCATCGCACATCAAATGTTGTAAAGGATTTCGGAATAGCACGGGAACGGCCACTGATCCTGCGGCACCAGCACCTCCAGTGCGTCCGCCGTCGTGCGCATCCGCTCCATAGCCGGCACGACCAGTCTGCGGTATGCCTGTGCCGTTTCAATGGCATCACCGGCATTTGCCGCAGCGGAAATCTGCTCGCGGAGATCCTCGATCGCATCATAGAGCGCCGCCGTCAGGTCACTGATCTTCTCGGCCAGTGCCTCCTCCACTCTGGCATTCATCCGCAGGTCGCCGAACATCTCATGCTTGCGGGAAACGGCGTCCAGCAGCTCCTTTGTATAGGAGATGACAACCGGCAGAATCTTCTTGCGCGCCATGTCGAGCATCGTCTTTGCCTCGATGCAGACCGTCTTGCTGTAATTTTCAAGCAGAATCTCCTTGCGGGATGTAATCTCGGCGCCGGTCAGAACCTTCTGCGCCTCAAAAATCTGCACGAACTCCGGACGGTCATACTGCATCAGCGCTTCCACGGTCGAGGGATAATTCGGCAGACCGCGGCGCTTGCACTCGGCAAACCACGCATCGCCGTAGCCGTTGCCGTTGAAGATGATGTCCCTGTTTTCGCGGATTGTACGGACAAGCAGATCGTTCAGTGCCGTCTTGAAATCGGCGGCCTGTTCCAGCTCGTCGCAGAACACCGTGACCTCCGACGCAAAAATCGTGTTCATCACGAAATTGAAGCAGGAAATCGAATCCGCAGAGCCGAGCATCCGGAACTCGAACTTGTTGCCGGTAAATGCCATCGGCGAGGTGCGGTTGCGGTCGGTTGCGTCCTTGCGGAACTGCGGCATCGCATCGACACCGAGGTTGAAGCGCTCCTTGCCGCTGCCGATCAGCGTCTTGCCCTGCTCAATCGCATCCAGTACACGCTGTAAATCATCACCGATAAATACGGAAATCACGGTCGGCGGCGCTTCGTTTCCGCCCAGACGGCAGTCATTGCCCGCGGAGGCCGATGCAATCCGCAGCAGCGGTGCATACTCCTTCACGCCCTTCAGAATCGCGCAGAGCGTCAGCAGGAAAATCATGTTCTCCTGCGGTGTGTCGCCCGGATCGAGCAGATTCTGTCCGTCATCGGTCGAAAGCGACCAGTTGTTATGCTTGCCGGAGCCGCTGATGCCCGCAAACGGCTTTTCGTGCAGCAGGCAAACCAGACCGTGCTTCAGCGCGGTTTTCTTCATCAGCTCCATCGTGAGCTGGTTGTGGTCGGCGGCAATGTTGGAGGTCGTATAGACCGGCGCCAGCTCATGCTGCGCAGGCGCGACCTCGTTGTGCTCGGTCTTCGCGTAGATGCCGAGCTTCCACAGCTCCTCATCCAGTTCGCGCATAAAGTCCGAAACACGCTGCGTCAGATTGCCGAAATAGTGATCGTCCATTTCTTCGCCCTTGGGCGGCATCGCGCCGAACAGCGTTCTGCCGGTCAGGATCAGATCCTCGCGGGCGTCATAGGACGCTTTGTCAATCAGAAAATACTCCTGCTCCGGTCCGACATTGGTCATGACACGCTGCACGGTCTGATTGCCGAACAGCCGGAGCATCCGGACGCTGGCGCGGCTGACGGCTTCCATCGAGCGCAGCAGCGGCGTTTTCTTGTCCAGCACCTCGCCCGTATACGCGCAGAAGCCCGTCGGAATGCAGAGCGTGCGGTCCTTGATAAACGCATCGGAGGTCGGATCCCATGCGGTATAGCCTCTCGCCTCAAAAGTCGCGCGCAGACCGCCCGACGGGAACGAGGACGCATCCGGCTCGCCCTTAATCAGCTCCTTGCCGGAGAATTCGAGAATCACCCCGCTGCCGCGCGGCGTCAGAAACGCATCGTGCTTCTCGGCAGTGACACCGGTCATCGGCTGGAACCAGTGGGTGTAATGCGTACAGCCCTTGGAAATCGCCCAGTCCTTCATCGCATTCGCCACAACATCGGCTGCCTCCTTCGGCAGCGGAGTTCCCAGCGTGCGGGTACTCATGACCGCTTCATAGACCTTATGCGGCAGGCAGTTCGCCATGACACGGGCATTGAAGACATTGCTGCCGAAATATTCATCCGGCGTCACTTTGGAATCCATCATCTCTCACTCGTATTTCCCCGTCGGGAAATACGCCTCCTTTCAGATTCTCTGCGGCAGTCTGCCGTCAAGCCTACTCCCGCAACATATATTATAACAGATTTTCCCGCCGATTGCAAGGGCTCCCGCAAAGCAAAGTGTTTTTCTGCATTTCGTATGAAATGAAAGCGGATTGCGCACAGTTTCCGGACAGTTGGATGCAGAATCCGGAGATCGCAGCGGCCGCATTTTGCCCCGGATCTCACGAATCACAAGGGAAAATCGCACAGATTCAAGCTTTTCGGCTCCCGTCTCAAAATTTTTTTGATTTCCCCCTTGACAAACTGTGCCGTTTGTGTTATAATAATCTGGTCTTAGGGGTATAGCTCAGCTGGTAGAGCAACGGACTCCAAATCCGTGTGCCGAGGGTTCGATTCCTTCTGCCCCTGCCATCGCAAAATGTCGTAGGTACGTGAAAATCTCGTATCTACGACTTTTTTATTATCCCTGATTTTGCAAAATATTTCCGATATCGGAAACATTTTTCCGTATTTTGAACCTTTTTTCACCCAAAATCACACGAAATCACACGGAGTTACAGGGCACGGAATCATCGGTATCAGGCGAAAAACAGCGCATACCTGCCGAGAGACAGGCTGCGAAAATCACACGAGATGTGATCGCTGTGTGTGTAAGTCAAAAACTGGTCTGATTCCTGTTGATATTTCATGCAATTTGTGGTATAATACAGAAAAGGGCATGAATCGGGGGCGAATAAGTAATATGATGAGAACTTGCCATCGTTTTTGTAAACACTTTCATATCGGAACAGAAGAATGCCCTTCATGCGATGCATATCCAGATGGAAATGGTTATAACTTCTGTTTTGATGCTACAAGAGAATGTGCAAACGGGATTGGATTTGAGTTATCCGAAACTGCTGATATGAGGCTCTGGCGTATTTGCACCCACCATGGTTCTGTGGAAGAAAGGATGCGTCAATGGCATCGTCATTATTTGCAATTTGGAATTCCTGGAAAGTGTTGGCGCTGCGGCGAAAAAGCGTATGTTTACAGTGATTCTCCACTATCAACCAAGGTTGCCATTATATGTGACGGATGCGGAGAAACGTATGAATATGAAAGCGATAAATTTCAATTCTTGAATAAGCGAAAGCTTCGCTATATCAGACACAATCCGCTCTTTCCGCTGACATTCGGCAAGGTTTACGAATGCGACTGGATGGAATACGGGATGTACTGGATCAGGGATGACAAGGACGAGGAGTACCTGTATCCGCTTTATGTGTTTGAGATACTATGAAAGGAGGTGCCGGGCATGAACTATGAGATTCGGCATTACGATACCCCGCTGCTGCGCTTCACCGCAACCGAAGATTCCGCCAAGCCTGAGATCACGATTCTCTGGATCAACGAGGATGCGCGGCAGCTCCTTCCGCTTGACCTGACCGTTTCGCCGGAGGGCGTGGCGAGCTGGCTCAGTCACCGCACGATTCCGAAGAACCGTGCCTATGTCCATAACTTTCTCAGCAAGTGCGGTCTGAACCTCAACCGCCCGATGAGCATTGTGCGCGTGTCCAAGGCGCTCTCGCTGAACGATTGCTGCTGGGTGGTCGAGGAAGGCTTTGAGGGCAAGTTCGACAAGTACAATCTGTACGACAACCGGTTCAGCAGGATTCTGTCGCTGATCGCGTTCACCGGCTACGGCAGCAGCGTCACAACCTCGCTGATGTCCTCGCCGGAGTTCACGACGAACGGTATGCTGCCGAAGTGCTGGCGGCGCGTGGATGGCAGGATTCTGCTTTATAAGGGCGGCACATCGGGCGCGTCAAACAGCGGCAATGAGCCGTATTCCGAATTTTACGCGGCGCAGATTGCGGAAAAGCTCGGCATCAAGGCAATTCCATATGGTTTGTCCAAGTGGAAAGGCGAGCTCTGCTCTACATGTGAGCTGTTCACAAGCATGGAGTATGCGTTCCTGCCGGTCGGAAGAATTGTCACACACGGCGGTATGGCTGCGGTACGGGCATACTATGAGGAACTCGGCGCAGAGTATATGGCTGCGCTAGATGATATGCTGGTTCTGGATGCGGTCATTTGCAACACGGACCGGCACTACGGAAACTTTGGTCTGCTGATCGACAACCGCACGAATCAGATTGCCGCACCGGCTCCGCTGTTCGACCACGGCAATTCTCTTTTCAATTTTGCGGTCGGCGGCGATTTGCAGGATGCGGACAGTCTGGCTGTCTATGCGGATTCGTTGGTACCAGCTGTCTATGATGACTTCATCGGTACAGCAAAAGCAGTGATGACCAAGCTTCACAGGGATGCACTGCGGAAATTGCTGAACTTCCGGTTCAAGTGGCATCCGCGGTACAATCTGCCGGATGAGCGGCTGATGCTCATTGAAAAGGAGATTCAGCGTCGGGTTAGGCTGCTGCTCGATGAATAAAAGAAGAATGCCGTCTGAGTAATCAGGCGGCATTTTTATCATAGATAGTGAAGAAATATATAGCTTCTCCTGTAGGTAAGAGTATCTTCTAAGCAATGGATGGACGACAAAGGAGTATGCCACCATAACTAGAAAATCGTAAGTTCATATTCCAATATCATTCTGTTGAGGAATCAAAATGAAAGTAGCATGAGGAAGGCAGAAAAGCGACAACCGACTCCAAGATGTGGGTGTACTGCAACGGCAAAATGAATGACCGCACAAAATGGCGGGGATGGGTCTTTACTATATGACGCGTTTTATTTGACGATTACACTTTACGCTTACTTTTCAAGACGCATATGAACGAAAGTGTTGAGGTGAGAAAAGAAGAAGCGGCTGTGGATAACCACAACCGCTTTCAAGATTGATTTTGTACTATTCGATAGTGTCATCTGTAAGGATAGAGATATTAGCCGAGTGAAGTTCTTTTGTTGTGTATGCCGGCGCCAGAACCGCACTGACACGGACTTAGAACCGCACCTTGCCGGACTTAGAACCGCACTCTGCCGGAGTAAAACCGCACTTGAGCGGAAGCCTGCCCGAGAGAACGTCAGACAGGCCCGCTCATATGGA
>JAFZPL010000208.1 GCA_017550355.1 Oscillospiraceae bacterium
GAAAGATTGATCTCCTCCTGGGTGAGATGCGTCAGCTCACGGCAGAGCGTCGTCATTTTCGGCTGCTTGGCGGGCTTTACGGTGCTGTAAAACCGCTGTACGACATTGAATTCCCGGTCGCAGATGATCAGTCCGACGGAGAGCATTTCCGCCCGCCAGCGGTTGATGCCGCCGCCGCAGGTGAATTCAAAGTCTGCAAAGCAAAGAAACGGTGCAGGCACTGGCTTTTCCCTCCCTCTTACCGATTGTTGACAGCCTCCGGATACAGATCGTGATGTGTCAGGCGTTCCCATGCGACCTGTTCCCATTTCGTGCCGGGTGCGCCGTAATTGCAGTAAGGATCAATGGAGAGACCGCCGCGCGGGAGGAATTTGCCCCACACCTCAATATAGAGCGGATCCATCAGCCTGATGAGATCGTTCATGATGATGTTGACGCAGTCCTCGTGGAAATCGCCGTGATTGCGGAAGCTGAAGAGATACAGCTTGAGCGATTTGCTCTCCACCATCCGGATGCGCGGCACATAGGAAATATAGATCGTAGCAAAATCAGGCTGTCCGGTGATCGGGCAAAGGCTCGTGAACTCCGGGCAGTTGAATTTGACGAAGTATTCTCTGTTCGGGTGCTTGTTTTCAAAAGTTTCCAGCACGGAGGGATCGTAGTCGGTCGGGTATTTCGTATGCTGATTGCCGAGCAGCGTCATGCCCTCCTGCTCTTTGTTTCGTTCGCTCATGATGATTCTCCTTATGAAAGTGCCGGATCGGCAATGCCGTTTGCAGCGAAAGCCGCGGCGCGGTCACGGCAGGTGCCGCAGAGTCCGCAGGGCTTCTCGCCGCCCTCGTAACAGCTCCATGTCAGATGGTAGGGCGCGTGCAGACGCAGTCCCTCCGCAACGACATCGGCTTTGGTCTTGGTGACAAAGGGGGCTTCGACGCGCAGCTGTTTTCCGCTGCCGAGATAGATCGCGGCGTTGATCGCGTCGTTGAAATCCGAGGAACAGTCGGGATATGCATTTCCGGCGGCATCGTCGGAATGTGCGCCGTAATAGATGACCTCACAGCCGTGAGACAGCGCAATGCTTGCGGCGGAGGAGAGAAACAGCCCGTTGCGGAACGGCACATAGGTGGAGACGGGTTTTCCGTCGGTCTCCGCAAGCTGATCTGCATAGCTTTCCTTTGGGATTTCCGCGCTGCTGCCCTTGAGCAGGGAGCAGTCGGAATCGGCAAAGATCTGCGCAAGATCGAGCGTCCGGAGCGTCACGCCATAATATGCCGCGACCTGTTTCGCCGCTTCGATTTCCTTGGTGTGCTTCTGTCCGTAGGAGACAGAGAGCGCGAGCACATTCTCTGCGCCGTATTTCTCGATCGCGAGTGCCAGACAGGTCGTGCTGTCCAGACCGCCGCTGAATAAAACGAGTGCTTTCATTATTTTACGCCCTCCGAGAGGATGCGCTGAAGATTCCAGTCATCCTGAAATTTGCCGCAGAAGGTCTGTGTGACGGTTCTTGCGGATGCGTTGCGGATGCCGCGTGCGGTCATGCAGGAATGTGTTCCGGCAATCACGACGCCGACATCGGGCGTGTCAGCGGCTTCCATCAGGATCTCCGCGATATCCGCGCCGAGCCGTTCCTGCAACTGCAGGCGCTTTGCCGCCATATCGCAGATGCGGGCGATCTTGGAAAGCCCGATCACTCTGCCGCGGGGGATATATGCCACATTCACGGACATATCGTACATCAGCGCCATGTGGTGCTCGCAGTAGGAGAATACTTCGATATCGCGCACAACGACCGGTCCTGCATGCTGCGGGGCTTCAAAGGTCTTGCCGAACATTTCCGCGATCTCATGATTGGTGTAGCTGATGCCCTCAAAGATCTCCTCATACATGCGTGCAACGCGCTCCGGTGTTTCGCGCAGTCCCTCGCGGCTGGGATCTTCGCCAAGGGCGATCAGGATGCCGCGGATATGTTCTTCAATTGCCTGCTTGTCGATCATGTTTTCCCTCTTTTCACAAATGAGCGGTGGTGGCTGATAATGCCGTAAATATCGGATCAGACGCCTCTTGCCATCGGATCCCAGATGAACTTGTGCAGCTGCAGCTGCAGCCGGAAATTGCCCATCTTTTCTTCTTTCATGATGTTCACGATCTCCGCGGGATCAATGCGCCCGAATACGGGGCTTAAATACAGCGGACAGTGCGGCTTGTAGATCTCTGCGATTTCCTTTGCACGGAATACATCCGCCCGCGAACCGCAGACGAATTTCACGCAGTCCCATTCATTCAGCAGCGCGAAATTATCCGTACACATGAAGCGCTCCATTTTGCTGGACGGCAGCTTGTAATCCATTGTGTAGACACCGCCGCCGGCATGCTTCTTGAATTCCGCGAGCGGTACAGCGCCGTTTGTCTCGATCTCCACGCGGAGACCGAGTTCTCTGCCGAGCCGTTCGATCAGCTCACAGATGTTCTCCTGCAGGAGCGGTTCACCGCCGGTCAGCGTGACATTGCGCACGCCCTGACGGACGGCATCCTCCGCAATCTCATAGTTCGCTCTGACGACCTCTCCAAGCTCATTTCCCTTCTGGGTATCCACCACGACGAGATCGCCTTCGGC
>JAFZPL010000209.1 GCA_017550355.1 Oscillospiraceae bacterium
GTCTCCGCAATCTCTTCGGTCACGGTCTCCGCAGAAATATCCTCAGTCAGATCTGCATCCAGATCCTCCATGATCTCATCGGCGTCTTCCGATGCGCCGGACAGTGCATCAGACTCGCCGCCTGCCGCATGGACTGCATCCAGCTCTGCACGGTCGACCTCAAACAGCGCATCCACAAAGCTGCGCGCCTCGAATTTCTGGAGATCGTCGATTTTCTCGCCGACGCCGATCAGCTTCACGGGGATGCCAAGCTCATGCCGGATCGAAATGACGATGCCGCCCTTTGCCGTGCCGTCCAGCTTCGTCAGCACAATGCCCGTGATCGGCGCGACCTCCTGGAACAGCTTCGCCTGATTGACCGCGTTCTGTCCCGTCGTCGCATCCAGCACCAGCAGGCATTCCTTTGCGCAGCCCTCCGCCTCACGGTCAATAATGCGGTTGATTTTCGCAAGCTCCTGCATCAGGTTCTTCTTATTGTGAAGGCGGCCTGCCGTATCGCAGATCAGCACATCGCAGCCGCGTGCCTTTGCTGCCGCAATGCCGTCGAACACGACCGCTGCCGGATCACTGCCCTCTGCATGGCGCACAAGCTCCACACCCGCACGGTCTGTCCACACTGCAAGCTGGTCGATTGCCGCCGCACGGAATGTATCCGCTGCCGCGACAAGGATCTTCTTGCCCTCGTCCTTCAGCTGATGGCAGAGCTTGCCGATGGTCGTCGTCTTTCCTGCACCGTTCACGCCGATGACAAGGATCACAGAGGGCTTCGTCGAGAGATCCAGCCCCTCGTCCTCGCCCATCATCTCAGCAATGATCTCCTGGATCAGATCCATGATATCCGCCGGATTCGTGATGCCGCGCTCCTTGACACGGTCGCGCAGCGTATCGCAGATCTGCATCGCCGTCTCCGCGCCCATGTCTCCCATGATCATGGTTTCCTCAAGACGTTCAAAGAGCTCCTCGTCGATCTTGGTGAATGAACCAAGCAGCCGCCTGAGCCCCTTGATCACACTGTCTCTCGTTTTTTTCAGTCCGTCGCGAATTTTCTGAAAAAATCCCATACCTGCTCCTTTTCGGTTCTCATAAATTCAGGTGTTCTCTGACTGTCGCCGCGCGACTTATGTTTTTCTATAATAGTATATAAGAGGTGATTTCCCTCAGCGCCGCTTATTCCGCTGTCCCGCAGATCAGCAGCAGATGGTTGTCCTGATCCTCATACTCCGCTTTTTTGCCGTTTGGATCCGGCACTTTCCGATACACGATCCCGCTCAGCGTATGGCGCACCGGCGTCCGGAACGCATATGCCAGTTTCACCGAGACCGTCCCCGGATACGGCATGTCGCTGCGGCGCGTCTCAGCGATCACATTGCCCGCTGTGAGCTCCGCATCCAGAATATCGCGCATCACGCCGCAGAATGCAGCGATATGTGCCACGCTTACCATTCAAATTCCTCCAGCCAGCGTTTCATGATCAGCTTCGCCTGTTCTGCCAGCTTCCATGCATCGCCGGAATATTTCATAAACATGCAGATCACATTGCCGTCCGGATCGGGAAACATCATCGCATGAATGTCCCCGCTGCCCCAAAGCCGCGGGAGCATTGTCTGCCCCTCCAGATAGTCTTTGAGAATCTGATAATTCTGCAGCACGACCAGCTGCAGATACAGCCCTGTGACTGCTTTGGCGTCTGTGCCTTCGACAGTCTCCGTGCCGTCCGGCCGTACCTTCACATACAGTGAGACAGCGTATTTTTCCAAAAACTCCTCAGCAGTCATGCGGTTATGCTTCTTCCTTTTCGCTGTTTTCCACGGCAACGCCGTTCTGGTCAAGGCGCAGCAGACGCGAAATGCCGTCCTCCTGCATCGTCACGCCGTACAGCACATTTGCCGCATCCATTGCGCTGCGGCGGTGCGTCACGACGACGAACTGCACCTTTCCGAAGAAATTCTTGAGGTACTGCGCATATTTATGCACGTTCACCTCGTCCAGTGCCGCATCGATCTCGTCGAGAATACAGAACGGCGCCGGACGCAGTTTCAGAATTGCAAAATAAATGCAGATTGCCACGAACGACTGCTCTCCGCCCGAAAGCGAGATCAGGTTCTTGATGACCTTGCCCGGCGGCGCCACCTTGATCTCAATGCCCGATTCCAGAATATGCTCCGGATCGGTCAGCTCCAGTGATGCGCTGCCGCCTCCGAACAGCTCCACGAAGATCTGCCCGAAGTATTCATTGATCTTGACAAAGGATTTCCGGAAGATATCGCACATATTCTCCGTCAGCTGCGCGATCAGCTCTTCCAATTCCTTTTTCGCCTTTTCAATATCCGAAAGCTGTGCGGTCATATCCTGATAGCGCGCCGAGACCTCCTTGTATTCGTCCACGGCGGCAACATTGACCGTTCCGAGCGCACGGATCTTTCCTTTGAGCGATGCCAGCTGCGATTCCGCATCGCGGATGTTCTCGATCGGCTGTGCCTCACCCTCTGCCTCTGTGACCGTCAGCTCGTAGGCATCCTGCAGCCGGAAGACCAGATCGTCCAGATCCTTCTGCACGGTGTTTTTGCGCTCCTCGGCTCTCGTGCGCTCCGCCGACTGCTTTTCGCGTGCATCGCGCAGTTCCTTCATGCCCTCATTGAGCAGACGGGTGTATTTTTCCTTTTCCTCGTGGTCGCGGCGAAGCTGTCCGATCTTCGTCTGCATGGCGTCGCGGTCCTGTTTGCGCTGCTCCTGTCCCTCCGTGAGAGACTCGATCTCGTGCTCTTTCGCGGTGACATTGCTGCGCTCGCGCCGGAGATCCTCCTGCAGCTGCGCGGCCTGTTCGCCCGCCTGTTCCATCGACTGCGCCATGCTGATGCGGCGCTTGCGCTCCATCTCCACATCCTTCTGCATTTCAGCCTGCCGGATGCGGTCGTCTGCGATCTGCTTGTTCTGCATCTCCTGCTCGCTGTGCAGACGCGCCTGCTCGATCGAATCGTCGTGCAGCGTATCCTCTGCCGCAGAGATCTCCTTTTCAAGCTGTTCGAGCGCTGCCTTCTTTTCGGCATGCTGATTTTGCAGCTCTTCCAGCTTGTCCGCAAGACGCTTCCGTTCGGCTGCTTCGTTTTCCTGCCATGCCGCATCCGATGCCGCACGCGCCTCCGCTGCCGCAAGCTGCTGCTGGAGTTCACGCTGCTGACCGTCCAGCTCGGTGATGAGTGCCTGTGCGCCCTCGACATCCGTGAGCAGCTTTGCCCACTCCGCCTTGCGCTTGTTGGCCTCCTCCTGCAAACGGTTCTGCTCATCTTGCAGCTGGTTCATGCGCTCCGCCGTCTCTTCCAGCTCGTGCGTACGCGTGATGACACCTGCCGACCGTGCCGCGGAACCGCCCGTGAACGAACCGCCCGCGTGGATCACCTGTCCGTCCAGCGTAACCAGACGGATACGGTATCCGAACTGCTTCGCGATGCGCGATGCGGAATCCAGATCCTCCGCCACGGCGATGCGCCCGAGCAGCTGCTCCATGATGTTGCGGTAGATCGGATCGTAGCCGATCAGATCGCAGGCGAGCGCGACAAATCCGTCGACGCCCTCCAGCCGCTCGTTCAGTCTGCCGCCGCGGATCGTCGTCAGCGGCAGAAAGGTGGCTCTGCCCGCGTTCGTTTCTTTCAGGTAGCGCATACAGCGCTTGGCAGCTTCGTCGTTTTCCACGATGATATTCTGCAGCGCACCGCCGAGTGCCGTTTCGATTGCCGTGCCGTATTTCGGTTCCACGGTGATCTTCTGGGACACGGTGCCGTGCACGCCGCCGAGTCTGCCGGTGCCTGCCGCCTTGACGATCTTCTTGACCGAGCCGGCATAGCCCTCCATGTTCTGCTCTAAATCGCGCAGAATCTGCTGCCGCTGCCGCACCTGTGCCAACTCGCTGCTGACATTGCGGCAGGATTCCAGTGCCTGCTGATATTTCTGCTCCTTGAGCGCCGCAAGCTGACGGCAGCCCTCATAGCGGTTCTGCTGTTCCTCGCGCTTCTTCGCGAGCGCGGCGATCTGCTTTTCGAGCGTCTGTTTCTGTTTCGCATGATCCTGCATCCGCTCTGCAACTGCCGATCCGTCCGCATCCGCACGCGCCATCGACTCCTGCGTTTCGGTGATTGCCTTTTCGCTGTTCTGGAGTCCGACGCGCAGCTCACTCTGCCGCAGATACTGCTGCCGGAGTGCGGCATCCTGCTTTGTGACGGATGCCGACTGCGCCGCATACTGCTCCGCGAGCGTCGCCAGCGCCGCCTGTGCATCGGTCAGCTTTTGTTCGAGCGCCGCCTGCCGCTGCACAAGTTCTTCGATGTAGGCATCCTGCTCGGAGAGCTTCTGTTCCCATGTATCGCCGGAATCACTCAGCTCCGACTGCTGCTGTTCCAGTGCCGCGATCCGCTCATTGCTGTGGAGGATCTCGTTCCGGCAGACAGCGATCTTCGCCGTGACGTCCGCATTTTCCTGTTCCGCCGCAACGATCTTGTTCTGCAGCGTTTCGATATCCACCGTCACCTGCGTCATATCCTGATACGCAAGCTGGATCTTTTCCTCCGTGCGGTCGATATCGCTCTGTAAATTCTCATATTCCGCAGTCAGCTTCAGATACGTGTCTTCCAGTCCCTGCAATTGTTCGCGCATCCCGTTCAGGCGCCGCACCCAGACGGAGACCTCCAGCGTCCGGCGTTCTGCCGCGAGCACCAGATATTTTTCCGCCTTTTCCGCCTGCGATTTCAGCGGGCCGATGCGCGATTCCAGTTCGCCGACAATATCCGACAGACGCAGCAGATTATCCTGCGCCGCTGCCAGTCTGCGCTCCGCCTCCTGTTTCCGGTAGCGGAATTTCGACACGCCCGCCGCTTCCTCGAAGATGTCGCGGCGCTCGTTCGACTTTGCACCGACGATCTCCGCGATGCGTCCCTGTCCGATGATCGCATAGCCGTCCCTGCCCAGACCGGTGTCCATGAACAGCTCGTTGATATCCTTCAAACGGACGGGCTTGCCGTTGATAAGGTATTCACTGTCGCCGCTGCGATAGAGCTTTCGCGTGATCGCGACCTCCGGCTCATCGTTGAGAAGCGCGTGGTCGGCGTTGTCGATCGTCAGCGTGACCGCCGCAAAGCCCATCGGCTTGCGTGCCTTCGTGCCGGAGAAGATGACGTCCTCCATGCTCTTGCCGCGCAGCTCCTTCGTGGACTGTTCGCCGAGCACCCAGCGGACAGCGTCGCCGATGTTGCTCTTGCCGCTGCCGTTCGGGCCGACGACCGCCGTGAATCCCTCGTCAAAGGTCAGTCTGATCTTGTCCGGAAACGATTTGAAGCCGTGAAGCTCCAATGATTTTAAGTACATCTATGATACGATCTCCCTTGTTCCTGTCCGTTCAGATCTTCAGGCGGAAGCAGAGCGGTTCGCCGTTTGCCGTCTGCACCAGATAACAGTTCTGCCGCAGCGGATAGCGCTCCGCGTCCGTTTTCCCGTCCGGCAGATATTGCACAGGCGGAACGAAAATCTCGCGGTCTGCCAGAACGATCCGCGCATACAGCAGCCCTTCATGATACAGAAATCCCTGAAATACGGGGCCGTGTGCCGGAAATTTGTTCTGGAAGCCCTCTGCACCGTCGTAATCGCGCAGCGCCGCAGAGCCCATGAAACGCTCCGTGAAGCAGTCGCGGTTCTGTCCGACCTCCCGCGCATATTTCTGCATGAATTTTTCGCGGTTCATCTGGTAGCCGAGGAAATCTTCCTCGTCGATCCGGTAATAGCGTTCATACACCGCCGCCGACCAGTTCACCAGCACGGACAGCACATAACAGCCTGTCTCCGCACAGTATCCCACATAAAAATAGCCGTCGCGGTCACGGATCTCGTTTTGCAGCGTGACCGTCTTCACAAATTGATCCTGCATAGCTTCCTCCTCTGCCGTTTCCGGCGTATCCGGTTTTCTCCGCTCAAGCCTCGATCTCGCCCATCAGAATCAGTGCTTCCTTCGCTGCCATCTGTTCGGCGATTTTCTTCGATCTGCCCTTGCCCTTTCCGATCACATTGGAATTGAGGCGCACCTCCACCGCAAAAACCTTTGCGTGATCCGGTCCCTCCGCGCTGACCAGCACATATTCCACATGCTCCTCCGGATTCTGCTGTATGACCTCCTGCAGAACGGTCTTGTAGTCGTGAAATGCCTCCGAGGGGCGGTCGAACTGCTCCGGCAGGAACCGCAGGATATACGGACGCACAGCATCCATGCCGCCGTCCAGGAAGACTGCTGCGATCACCGCTTCAAAAGCATCCGACAGAATGGATGCACGCTCTCTGCCGCCGGACTGCTCTTCGCCGTGGCCGAGCAGCAGAAACGATCCAAGCCCGATGCGCTGCGCCCATTCGTAGAGCGAACGCTCGCAGACCAGAGAGGCGCGGATCTTCGTCAGCTCGCCCTCCGGCAGCTTTGTATTGCGGAACAGATAATTCGACACAACGATGGACAGCACGCTGTCACCCAGAAATTCCAGACGCTCATTGCAGTGCAGCGTTCCCCGTTTTTCATTTGCGTAGGAGGAATGGCAAAGCGCCTCCGTCAGCAAGCCCTGATCCTTGAACCGATAGCCGATGATCTCTTCCAATTCCGACTGCGGTCTGACCTCCATATGGATCCCTCCGTTCCTTTACGCTTCCTCTGCGCGTTCTGCGACTGCCGCCGCAATTGTCTCGCAGACCTTGCCTTCGACACACTGCTTTGCAACGCGGATCGCGTTGAAAAACGCCTCGCCGTTCGAGCTGCCGTGTGCCTTGATGACCGGACGGGAAATGCCCATCAGCACTGCGCCGCCGATCTTATGATAATTGAACGCATCCTTGAATCCGCTCATCTTCTGCTTCATTGCTGCTGCCTCTGCTTCACTGGCACCCGCAAGCATCGCCTTCATCTTGCCCGCAAAGAACTTGCCGAGTCCCTCAAACAGCTTCAGCACGATATTGCCCGTGAAGCCGTCCGTCACCATCACATCGCAGACGCCCATCGGCAGGTCGCGGCTCTCCACATTGCCGATGAAATTCACGTCCGCCCTGGAAAGCAGCTGATGTGTCTCGCGTTCGAGATCTCTGCCCTTGCACTCCTCCGTGCCGTTGTTGATGAGACCGACACGCGGATTTGCAACGCCCATGACCTTCTCCATAAAGATGCTGCCCATGATGCCGAACTGCTCCAGCATATCTGCGCGGCATTCCGTATTTGCACCGCCGTCCAGCAGGATGACCTGTCCCGTTGCCGTCGGCAGCACCGGCGCCATAGCCGCACGCTTGATGCCCTTGATCCGCTTCGTGATCATTGTGGCACCGACCAGCAGTGCGCCGGAATTGCCCGCGGAAACGAATGCATCGCCCTCGCCCTCTGCAAGTGCCTTCAGTCCGACCGCCATCGAGCAGTTTTTCTTGGAACGGGTGATCTCCGTCGGCTGATCCTCCATCGAAATCACATCATCCGTGTGCAGGATCGTGATGCCGTCCAGCGGGATCTGATGCTCTGCGGCAAGCGCTTCGATCTGTGCCCTGTCACCGACCAGCACCATCTCCACGCCGAATTCCTTCACCGCCATTGCGGCGCCCTCCAGCGGGCTGAGCGGTGCGGTATCGCCGCCCATTGCATCCAGATAGATCTTCATATGTTACGTCTCCTTTCGGTCGATCGTTTTCATCCATTGCTTGGTCTGTGTTCTTCCGCAGACCGTGTGTCAGTCGTATTCGCCGGCGATCAGGCGGAAATCCATCGTCTTGTTCAGCTTCGGCAGCGCATTGCCTGTGATCCCGCCGATGATTTGGCGTACCGTATCCCGATACATCTGCACGCGCTGCTCCGGCGGTGTGCAGAACAGCATGATCCGGAACTGCTCCGTATCACAGCGGATCTGCTTCTCCGGCGGGTAATCTCCGGAATTGTTCACAGCACCCGTATCCGCACCGTAATGCGCACGGATCGCTTCCATATCTTCCGGCGTTCCGGCGAGCGCATAGAAATCCACTGCGTCGCCGTCATAAAAGAAGTCGAAAAACAGCCGCGCTACCTCGCCCGTTTCCCGCAGGATCTGCCTGCGCATCTTGAACTCCGTCAGCGAAATGAATCCCATCCAGAACGGCTTTTTCAGATAAACCAACCGCGGCAGCTCGCTCCCGCTGACCTTGAACGACACCTGCGAAAGCGCACCGTCCTTGCCGTATGCAGCAATCATTGTCAGATCCTCCGGCGCCTCGTAAACGCGGATCGCATCGCCGAATTCCGGATGGCGGTATTCCAGAAAGCTGTATTCCGTGCGTGCAATATGCAGATACCCCTCGCCGGATGCGTTCGGATCGCCCTCCTCCGGCTCGATCATGTACTGCCCTTCCTCCA
>JAFZPL010000210.1 GCA_017550355.1 Oscillospiraceae bacterium
CGAGGAACGGCATATCCTCTTCCGGAAGAATACGGGAGACAACACCCTTGTTTCCGTGACGGCCAGCCATCTTGTCGCCGACGGAGATCTTACGCTTCTGTGCGATATAGCAGCGGACAACCTTGTTGACACCCGGAGAGAGCTCGTCGCAGTTATCGCGGTCAAACACCTTGACATCGACCACGATGCCGGATTCGCCGTGCGGGACACGCAGGGAGTTGTCACGGACTTCGCGTGCCTTCTCACCGAAGATCGCGCGGAGCAGACGCTCCTCAGCGGTCAGCTCGGTCTCGCCCTTCGGAGTGACCTTACCGACGAGAATATCGTTTGCGTGAACCTCCGCACCGATGCGGATGATGCCGTTTTCGTCGAGATCCTTGAGTGCATCTTCACCGGTGTTCGGGATATCGCGGGTGATTTCCTCCGGTCCGAGCTTGGTCTCGCGGCATTCGAGCTCATATTCTTCGATGTGGACGGATGTGAAGACATCCTCACGCACCAGACGCTGGTTGAGCAGGACAGCGTCCTCGTAGTTGTAGCCTTCCCAGGTCATGAAGCCGATGAGAGCGTTCTTGCCGAGGGAGATTTCGCCGTCGCAGGTTGCGGGGCCGTCCGCGATGACCTGTCCGACCGTGACCTTGTCGCCGACATTGACGATCGGGCGCTGGTTGACGCAGGTACCCTGGTTGCTGCGCTTGAATTTGATGAGCGGATACTTGTGGATATCGTTCTCCTTGGTGCCGTAGCGGATGACGATCTCATCTGCACTGACGGCGACAACCGTGCCGTCCTCTTTTGCGAGCACGCACACGCCGGAGTCCACAGCTGCCTTGTATTCCATACCGGTTCCGACGAACGGACGCTCCGTCTTGAGCAGCGGAACTGCCTGACGCTGCATGTTGGAACCCATGAGCGCACGGTTCGCGTCATCGTTTTCGAGGAACGGGATCATTGCCGTTGCAACGGAGACGACCATCTTCGGGGAGACATCCATGAAGTCGATCTTGGAGGGCTCACATTCGAGCACCTTGTCGCGGTGACGTGCCGTGACGCGGTTTCTGGCAAATCTGCCGTCCTCAGTCAGCGGTTCGTTCGCCTGTGCGACATAATAGGTATCCTCCACGTCTGCGGTCATGTAGATGACTTCGTCCGTGACAACGCCCGTTGCCTTGTCGACCTTTCTGTACGGTGCTTCGATGAAGCCGTAGGTGTTGATGCGTGCGAAGGATGCCAGATAGGAGATCAGACCGATGTTCGGACCTTCCGGCGTCTCGATCGGACACATTCTGCCGTAATGCGAGTAGTGAACGTCACGCACCTCGAATCCGGCACGGTCTCTGGTCAGACCGCCGGGACCCAGTGCGGAGAGACGGCGCTTGTGCGTCAGCTCTGCCAGCGGGTTGTTCTGGTCCATGAACTGCGAGAGCGGCGAGGAACCGAAGAATTCCTTGATCGCGGCGGTCACAGGGCGGATGTTGACGAGGGACTGCGGCGTCAGCTGGGAAGCGTCGGCAGCCTGAATGCTCATGCGCTCACGGATGACGCGCTCCATTCTGGTGAAGCCGATGCGGAACTGGTTCTGCAGGAGCTCGCCGACGGAACGGATACGGCGGTTGCCGAGGTGGTCGATGTCGTCCGTGGTGCCGATGCCGTCGCAGAGGTTGCAGAAGTAGCTGATGGTCGCGAAGATATCGTCGTGAGTGATGTGCTTCGGAACGAGCTCGTCGCGGTGGATGCGGATGAGCTTGTCGAGCTTTGCGGGATCGCAGTCAGCCTCTTCGAGCACTGCCTTGAGAACTCTTGCGCTGACCTTTTCGTTGATCTCGTATTTTGCCGGATCAAAGTCCGGGATGATGTTCTTTGCGTAAGGGACGATGTCGACCATGCCGTTGCCGAGAACCTTTGCGGTGCGCTCGACATACTTGGTGATCGTCTCGTGCGTGACCTCGTCGGTATGCGTCTTGAGCACTTCTGCGGCAACATATGCCTCATAGGTGCCTGCCTGCTCAATCTCAGCCGCGATCTCCGGCGTGACCTTCGTGCCTGCAAGGGCGATGATCTCGCCGGTCAGATAGCCGACGACATCCTTTGCGAGCACCTGATCCACCAGACGGGATGCGATGCCGAGCTTCTTGTTGTACTTATATCTTCCGAAACGGCAGAGGTCATAGCGTTTCGGATCGAAGAACAGATTGTTCAGGAGGGTGCGTGCGCCGTCGACGGTCGCCGGATCGCCCGGCTTGAGCTTCTTGAAGACTTCCAGCAGGGAGTTGTTGACATTTGCGGCGGCGTCATCGGAGATGCTGCCGTCCTTGCCGTTTCTCTCCTTCTGCTCGATCGTCTCGCTGAGGCGGGGATCGTCGCCGAACAGAGCCTTGATGCCCTCATTGGAGCCCAAGTCGAGGCTGTTGACATAATCCGCGTTCACGCCGTCGCCCAGAATGCGGGAAACGTCGTTGATGTCGCCGAGTGCCAGCGCGCGGATGAACACCGTGATCGGGATCTTGCGGTTCTTGTCGATCTTTACATAGACCACATCGCTGGAATCCATTTCGTATTCCAGCCATGCGCCGCGGTTCGGGATCACCGTGGTGCTGTAAAGCTGCTTGCCGGTGGTGTCACGCTTGAAGGCGTAGTAAACGCCCGGGCTTCTGACCAGCTGGGAGACGATGACACGCTCCGCACCGTTGATGACGAACGTGCCGCTCTCGGTCATGATCGGCATATCGCCCATGTAGATCTCGTTTTCAACCTTCACGGGATCCTTGGGCGCTTCGCCCTCCGCCACGGCGGGCTTTTTCCAGAGCGATACCTTCACGCGCAGAGCTGCCGCATACGTTGCGTCGCGCTCCTTGCATTCTGCGATGGTATACTTGGGCTTCTCATCGATCGAGAAGTCGTCAAACGTCAGCCGGAAGTTTTCGTTGAAGTCGGTGATCGCATCCACATCCCGGAACACCTCGCGGAGACCTTCCGTGAGGAACCAGTTGTAGGAATTTTTCTGCACCTCGATCAGATTCGGCATCGGCAGAACTTCATTGATCTTGCCGAAGCTCATGCGGGTATTCTTTCCAACCTGCTTTTGCGTGACTTTGACCTGCGTCTTGGGCATTGGCAGAAACCTCCTGTCTTTTGTATGGCGCTTCGCACAGTTTTCGCAAAAATATCCAAAATAGGGGTTGACATTTCACGCTTTCTGTGCTATACTGATTACGAAGGAACATGCGCTGTTTGCCTAGAATGGCATTTTACTATTTTATACTATTTACGGTGAACTGTCAAGCATTTCCGCAAAACTTTGTAAGGGTGCGCAAACTGTGATGTGCACCTATGTGAAAATCTGGATATCATGAACAGAGCACACATGTTCTTTTTGATTTGTGATCATGCGCAGGAGAGCCGCGGCGGCTTCCCTGCGCTTTTTTCATATCCGCAAAAAATATTGCGGCGCGTATTTGGTAAAAATGCCGAAAATCTGATTTCATTTTTCATGGCACGGCAGCGGATTTCCGTGCAGTTTCCTTGTGAACCTCGTCCAAAAATGCACAGTTAAATTTGTTGCACTCGTCTTGTTGCCGTAAATCCGAATCGCTTTCTTGTGCATATCGTCCATACAAAAACAGGATCTCCCGGAAAAGCTGTTCGTTTTATCCCGGAAATTTTTGGCAATTCGGCTATTGCATTTTTGGAGAAAATGGGGTATAATGTGAATGTATTGTTCTGTGGGGCTTGCCCTGCGGGCGCATCCGGAGATCCGGCGGACCGGAGACGCACGACGGACAGATTTCTTACATTGCTGCCGGAGAATGGAGTAACACATGTCCAAATTTTCGGAAAAGGTGACACAGGAATTCCTGAACCGCCTTCAGACACAGTTTAACGTCACACCCGATGAGGCAAGCGACAAGCAGATCTATCTCGCACTTTCTGCCGTGATCTGCGAGGTGCTCAAAAACAAGCGTCAGAAATTCATGAACCACGTCAATTCCACCGGCGAGAAGCAGGTCTTTTATCTCTCGATGGAATTTCTGATGGGACGCTCGCTCAAAACCTCCCTCTACAACCTGGAGCTTGCGGAGGATGTGGCGAAATTCTTCAAGAAATTTGATATCAAGCTGGACCGCATCTTCGACTGCGAGCCGGATGCCGGCCTTGGAAACGGCGGCCTCGGCAGACTGGCAGCCTGCTATCTGGACGGTCTTGCAACAACGGGCTATCCCGCGACCGGTCACTCCATCTGCTATGAGTACGGCATCTTCAAGCAGAAGCTCGAAGAAGGCTGGCAGACAGAGCTTCCCGACAACTGGCTCCCCGGCGGCGAGGTCTGGCTCGATCCGAAGCCGGAACAGGCGATCGAAGTGCATTTTGAGGGCGACCTCGAGGAATACTGGGATCAGCAGTATCACCATGTTTCCCATGTGAATTACAGCACCGTCACGGCTGTTCCGTATGATATGTACGTTTCCGGCTACAATTCAAACGCCGTCTCCGTACTGCGCCTCTGGGCGGCAAAGGCGCCGAGCTTCGATATGGCGATGTTTAACCAGGGCGACTACTCCAAGGCGCTCGGTCAGAACTCCATCGCAAACGCGATCTCTAAGGTGCTCTACCCGAACGACAACCATCTTGAGGGCAAGTCCCTGCGTCTGCGTCAGCAGTATTTCCTCTGCGCAGCGGCTGTCGGCGATATCGTCAACAACCACATGAGCGTTTACGGCACGCTGGACAACCTCGCTGAAAAGGTTGCGATCCACATCAACGACACGCACCCGACGCTTGCGATCCCGGAGCTCATGCGCATCCTGCTGGATGACTGCGGCTACGGCTGGGACAAGGCATGGGATATTACGACGAAGGTCTTTGCCTACACGAACCATACCGTTATGGCAGAGGCACTCGAAAAGTGGGATGTCAACCTCGTCCGCAGAGTCATTCCGCGCATTTTCTCCATCATCGTCGAGATCAATAACCGCTACTGCGCAGAGCTCTTCAGCAAGACGCAGAATTCCGACCTCACCACGAAGATGTCCATTGTGCAGGACAACCTGATCCACATGGCAACGCTCTGTGTGGCAGCTTCCCACAACGTCAACGGCGTTTCCAAGCTGCACTCTGAGATCATCAAGGATTCCGTCTTCCACTATGAATATCAGGATACGCCTGCAAAATTCACGAATGTCACCAACGGCATCGCGTACCGCCGCTGGCTGTATCAGTCCAACCAGGGACTGACCGAGCTTCTCCGCGACACCATCGGCGAGGGCTTCCTCAAGAATGCGGCAGAGCTGGAGAAATTCCACAAGTATGCAGACGATACCGCTGTGCTCGACAGGCTGATGCAGGTCAAGCTCGCCAACAAGGCAGAGTTTGCCCGCTATGTCAAGACCAGAAGCGGCATCGTGCTGAATCCGGAATCCTGCTTCGATGTGCAGGTCAAGCGTCTGCACGAATACAAGCGCCAGCATCTGAATGCACTCAATATCCTTGCGGATTATATGATGCTGCTTGAAAATCCGGATATGGAATTTGCACCGAAGACCTATATCTTCGCCGCAAAAGCAGCGCCGGGCTACTACCTTGCAAAGCAGATCATCAAGATGATCTGGGCGCTTTCCGAGGAGATCAGAAAGACACCGAAGATCTGCGACAAGCTCTCCGTTGTGTTCCTTGAGAATTACTGCGTCACGCTGTCTGAGCTGCTGATGCCGGCATCCGAATTCTCCGAGCAGATCTCGCTTGCAGGCACCGAGGCTTCCGGCACGGGCAACATGAAGTTCATGCTGAACGGCGCTGTGACCATCGCAACGCTTGACGGCGCGAACATCGAGATCAAGGAAGCAGCAGGCGACGATAATATCATTATCTTCGGTATGAAGACCGAGGAGGTCAACCAGCGCAAGGGCAGCTACCACCCGCAGGATATCTACAACAACCACAGCATTATCCGCGCATGTGTCGACCGCATGGCCAAGGGCATCAACGGCTGCACCTTCCCGGAGATCGCAAACTCCCTGCGCACCGTTGATCCGTATATGGTACTGGCTGATTTCGACAGCTACCGTGTCGCACAGAACTACGCTGCACAGTGCTACGCCGATCAGCACCGCTTCGCGCAGATGAGCCTTCACAATATTGCCGGTGCGGGCGTCTTCTCGGCAGACCGCGCTGTCACCGAGTATGCAAAGAACATCTGGCACCTGTAATCAGTTGCATTGCTGTTATGTTAGATGCGGGCAGTCCAGAACGGCTGTCCGCATTTTTCCTGCCAAAAGGGAGGCGAATGTATGAAACGAATTTATGATAGTTGGGACAGAGCCTATAAATCCGTGTTCGGCGCACTCCGGCAGAATGAACCGTGCACCTTCACGGTCTGCCTGTCCAAAGATATCCCGATCGACTCCGCCCCGATGCTGGTGCTTTACCGTCCCGGCATGAAGGAGCGCTTCATCCCGATGAGCTCCGTCTGTGAAAGCGACGGATACACTTATTATTCGACGACATGCTCCGCGAAGATCCCCGGTGTGCATTACTATTATTTCTCGTTCCTGTCCGGCGGACAGTGGACCTATATCAAGAAGAAAGCTGCACATGAGGGCATCCTCAACGACGGTGATCTCTTCCAGCTTACGGTCTATGACGAGAGCTATGAGACGCCGGAGTTTCTCAAGGGCGGCGTGATGTACCAGATCTTTCCGGATCGCTTCTGCAAGAGCGGACTGCAGCATGAAGGCGTTCCGACCGACCGCGTTCTGCGCGACGACTGGGACGGCACACCGTGGTACCGCCCTGACCAGAACGGTCATGTCTGGAACAACGACTATTTCGGCGGCGACCTTGAGGGTATCGTCCAGAAGCTGCCGTATCTGGAATCGCTCGGCGTGACCTGCATCTATCTGAACCCGATCTTTGAATCCCATGAAAATCACCGCTACAACACCGCGAATTACCGCAAGGTCGATCCGCTGCTCGGCACGAATCAGGATTTCGTGCGTCTCTGCAACGAAGCGGCGCGGCACGGCATGAACGTGATCCTCGACGGCGTGTTCTCCCACACGGGTGCGGATTCCATCTATTTCAACAAGTTCAAGCGCTATGATACGCTCGGTGCATATAACTCGCAGGAAAGCCCCTATTATAAGTGGTACACCTTCAACCGTTACCCCGACTCCTATGAAGCATGGTGGGGCATCGACACGCTCCCGAATGTCAATGAGAATCAGCCGGAATACACTGACTATATCTGCGGCAAGGGCGGCGTGCTGGAATACTGGATGAGTCTTGGTGCATCCGGCTTCCGTCTCGACGTTGCGGACGAACTCCCCGATCAGTTCCTCGACAATCTCCACGACTGCGTCAAGGCAATGGAAGGCGAGCATGTGATCATCGGAGAGGTCTGGGAGGATGCATCTACAAAGGAGGCATACGGTGTCCGCAGACGCTATCTGCTCGGCAGACAGCTCGACTCCGTCATGAATTACCCCTTCCGGAGCGCAATCATGCAGTTTGTGGGCGGATGCAGCCCGTTCGATTTCCGCAACCAGATCATGACCATTCTGGAGAATTACCCGAAGCCGTCGATTGATGTGCTGATGAATTTTGTTTCCACGCATGATATCGCCCGCGCAATCACGGTTCTGGGCGGCGAATCCGCGGACGGCAAGAGCAAGGACTGGATGGCGGAGCGCCGTCTGAATCCGCAGCAGTACCAGACGGGCAAGAACAAGCTCAAATGCGCAATGGCGCTGCAGTTCTTCCTGCCGGGTGTGCCGAGTATCTATTACGGCGACGAAGCAGGCTTGGACGGTTACGGCGATCCGTTCAACCGCCGCTGCTATCCCTGGGGACACGAGGATCAGGAGCTGATCGAATACACCAGAGAGCTTTCGCGTGTGCGCTCCCTCTCGAAGGTGTTCATCGACGGCAACATGAAATTCCTGACGCTGTCCGATGACTATATCATCTTTGCACGGTACCGTGAGGAACGCAGAAAGGCAATGGTCATTGCAGTGAACCGCACAGACCACGATATCTATTTCGATGTTGACAAGACGCCTTTCACCGACCGTTACTCGATGTTTGATCCGGTTCACGGCGAGGTCAACGGCAATCAGGTACGGATCGAACCGTACGGCTATGTTGCCGTCAAGGTGGAATTGTAAAAAGATTGCATATAAGATATCTCAACTGAAATCATTTCCGGCACCGCAGATCATACAGTCTGCGGTGCCGCTTTATTCGCTGAATTATGAAGTGTTTCTGAATTTGATTGATTTACGCTCTGCTTTGTGTTATATTGAGATTATCAATTTTGATATACGCAGAGGGGAGTCTTTATGAAAAAACAGTTTTTGTCTGCCGGATTATCTGCACTGATGCTGTGTGCGGCTGTACCGCTTTTGCCGCCCGCAGAGACAGCAGTCCATCGAATGCATCGGCGAATGGACATTTTCGGACTGCCCGCAGCTCACGTCGGTCACGGTGCCGAAAAGCGTGAAGCAAATTGAAGCCAGTGCATTTTTTCGGCAGCGACAATGTGACGATCCGCGGTTATGCGGGCTCCTATGCAGAGACCTTTGCGAAGGAGAATGAGATCCCGTTTTAGGCGATCACCGAGCAGACCGCCGGCGATATGAACGGCGACGGCGCGGTGAATTTGAAAGACGTTGTTCTTCTGCGCCGGTACATCGCGGGCGGATGGAATGCCAAATCATAAGCGGACAGATGCATCCGGCTTGCATGGACAGACTGTGTTATACAGTCTGTTATGCGGGCCGGATTTTCATTGTACAGCCTGCATAGTTTGTTAAATCTTCATCCATGTTATCTGAATGTTTTTAATAGATTCTTAAACATTCCGGCTTGTAATTTTCCTGTAATTGTGCTATAATCAAAGTGTATCTGTGAGATACAGTCTATCTAAAAAATTTACAGAGGGGCGATTCAAAATGAAAAGAGGAATTATATCACTTGGTTTGTCAGCTATCATGCTCAGTGCAGCAGTACCGGTTGCACCGATGATGACGGCGACGGTTTATGCTGAGGCGGAAGCTCCCGTCCAGGTACTCGATGTGCTGAAGTATGAGATTGTGGACGGCAAAAGCGTCACGATCACAAAATGCGACGATTCTGTGACCGAAATTGATATTCCGGCGAAAGTGAACGGTCTGCCCGTCACTTACATCGGCTACGGCGCATTTGAAAACTGCAAAGCACTCAAATCCGTGACCATTCCGGATACGGTCACAGCCATCGGCGAAGAAGCATTCCATAACTGCGAAGCACTCAGCTTCGTCGTGATTCCGGACAGCGTAACCGTCATCGGGGCGCACGCCTTTGGTGCCTGCGCTTCCCTCAAAACCCTCACGGTTCCGCTGAGCGTGAGTAAGATTGATTCGCTTGCGTTCCATAATTCCAAGAATCTTACCATCCGCTGCATTGCCGGTTCTGCCGCAGAGGAAGTTGCAAAAGACCGCGAAATCCCCTATGAGCTGATTCCCTCAAAATCAGACGAGGAAACCTCCGGTCAGCTCAAATATCTCGTTGTGAACGGCAACAGCGTCACAATCACAGGATGCGACAAATCTGTGACTGAAATTGATATTCCGGCGAAAATTGACGGTCTGCCCGTGACCTGCATTTCAATGCTTCAGAATTATGCCTTTCTGGAGTGCAGAAAGCTCACCTCCGTCACCATTCCGGACAGCGTGAAATGCATCGGTATGCACGCATTTCACGGCTGCACTTCTCTCGAATCCATCAATATTCCGGACAGTGTGACAGTCATCGACACTGCTGCATTCTATGGCTGTACTTCTCTCGAATCCGTCACCATTCCGGACGGCGTGACAATAATTGGGGACAGTGCATTTTCAAGCTGTACTTCTCTGAAATCCTTCACCATTCCGGACAGCGTGACAGAGCTTGGCAGTGCGGCATTTCAAGGCTGCTCTTCTCTGGAATCCATTGTCATTCCAAACAGCATACACGTCATTTGTGAAGATACATTTGCGGGCTGCGAAAACCTGACCATTTACGGCTATGCAGATTCCCGCGCAGAAGACTTTGCAAAAGAACACGATATTCCTTTTGTAAAAATTGAATCAGAAGCAGAAATCGAGAAAACCTTCGGTCATCTCAAATACAGAGTTGTTGATGAGAGAAACGTCACGATCACAAAATGCGACGATTCTGCAACCGAAATTGATATTCCGATCCAGATCGAAACTCCGCCCGTGACAAAGATCGGGGACGGTGCCTTTGTGAACTGTACCGCGCTTACCTCCGTGAACATTCCGTATACCGTCACTTCCATTGGTATGTCCGCATTCAGCAACTGCAAGGCGCTCAATTCCGTCGACCTTCCGTCACGCCTGACCACCATTGGCGATGAAGCATTTTCCTGCTGTTCTTCTCTCACCGCCGTTACCATTCCGGACAGCGTGACAACGATCGGTATGTGCGCATTTTCCAACTGTTCTTCCCTCACGTCCGTCACGATACCGGAGAGTGTGACATCCATGGGCAGCGGTGACCTGCACGCATTTGCAGGCTGCGATAAACTGACCATTTACGGCAAAGCAGGTTCTTACGCAGAATCCTTTGCAAAGGAACACGATATTCCTTTTGTTTTGAATGAAACGGAAACGAAAAAACTCGGTTCACTGGAATACAAGATCGTGAAAGGCAAGAGCGTCAAAATCACAAAATGCGACGATTCTGTAACCAAATGTGAGATCCCGGCGGAAATCGAAGGTCTGCCGGTAACACAGATCGGTGACGAAGCATTTTACGCATGCGAGGAGCTTACCTCCGTTACAATTCCGGACAGCGTAACAAGCATTGGCGCCGCTGCATTTGTAA
>JAFZPL010000211.1 GCA_017550355.1 Oscillospiraceae bacterium
CACCGACGGCGAGAGCATGATCATTCTGGAGAACTTCCCGGTCTACGACCAGGCGCTTGACTTCACGCAGACCGCAAACAACTTCGAGACGGTCATAACGGCGATTAAGGCAGTGCGCATGAGCCGCACCGAGCTGAACGTGCCGAACTCCGTCAAGGCAAAGCTGTACTTTGAGACGCTGGAGGTCGAGCTGTTCTCGTCCTGCTCCATCTTCTTCGAGAATATGGTCAGCGCATCCGAGTTGGAATTCGTGCAGGATGTGAAGTTCAAGAACGCCGTGACCGCTGTGACGGACTGTGCACGCATCTTCATCCCGATGGAGGAGCTCGTCGACAAGGAGAAGGAGCTTGCACGTCTGGCGAAGGAAGAGGAAAAGGCGCGCAAGGAGATCGCGTTCATCGAGGGCAAGCTGAGCAACGAGGGCTTTGTGGAAAAGGCACCGGCACAGCTCATCCAGAAGGAACGCGAAAAGCTTGCCAACGCGAAGGAAAAGCTCGCAAAGGTGCTTGAATCCATCGCAAACTGGCAGTGATCCGCAATCATAAAAGCAAGCAGGAAGTCAGATTCTGGCTTCCTGCTTGTTCTAAATTATGGAATGTTAAGCTGAATTTTAGTGCTTAATCTGCTTAAATAATCTGAAGGGGTTTGGTTTCTTTATAATACACGCTACCGCAACACTACCAACACCGCCAGCAATTGCAACCACCTTTCCTCTGCGAGCTTTTGCTTGTATTTGACAACGCTTGCAAAGTTTATGATCTTGTTCTAATAGTGCCTTTTGGCATTTGATGCAATGTCGTTTTTTATTCTTGTCCATCATCCACTTCCTCCGCATCAATGTAATAAATCTCCATGTTCTTTTGATCTAGGGCTTTTTTGGAAGAAGTAAGTGCCTTGATCATTTCTTGAGGCTTTTCAATCCAAAAATCATTACAAAAGGGGTAATATTCATGGATTAATTCAAAAGCTGTTAATTGTCCGTTGTCTTCCTTTGTTTCTGCATGTTTTTGCATAAATGAACGAAAACGGTCAAGAACACTGGCTGCATCGCCATTTTTTCCTCGATAATTAGAAAGATATATTCTTAATCCAACATACTGGAAAATCATCTGCATATCTTCATTGATTAGATTTAATAGCTTGTCGATTAATTCTATTTTTCTTTTTGAGGGTGTCAGTGCGTGTTTCTGTACCTCAATGTTCAATGCGTGTATCTGTGCCTCAATGGCCGTATATAAACTGTTAAGTCCTTCTTTTAGGTATCTATCGGCTTCATCAAGGTAGTAGTCGGTATTGTTTTCAGAATGAGAAGCCTGAATAATGGAGTCACGGGCGTTGAGAAATGGCACTGTAAACGACTCTCTACGATTGAATTCAATAATTGTTTTAATACTCTGACTTATTTCTTTAAGTTGGATACTAATTCTTTGAAGCGAAGCTTGCATCGACAAACTGGAAATGTCCGCAAGGACAGAAGATGGGTTGAAAGCTTTTTTTAGGGTGAAGAATTTGACGAGTTGTTCTTTATCATCTAGTATGGCAGGGCGATAATTACCTGCAACTTCTTTAGACATTCCAATATGATATATTCCTTTTTTTAATCCGTCAATTATTGTTTGGCTGAAGTGGGAAGAGTCTGCAATCAGCATACCCATTTGGGAGATATCGACTCCTAGTTTTATTGCTTCTGCAATTTCGCCGAAATAGTTAGAAATACTGTTTTGTATATCCCAAGTATCTCCTGTACTTATTTCTGTTTTCAGTTTTTCTATAAATATAGACAAAAAGTTTGACATTTTAAGCAAATCGTTACCGTTTTTATCTTCGTCTGATGAAAAAATGTCTAACAGTTCATTTTTTTTCATGTTTGGATTTTCATTCATATTCCATTCCCTTTCTTAACATTTTACCTTATAACTACTTTATATTCTTTTAGATGATAATATAATCATCATCTATTATAACACATATTTCTTTGAAAGTCAATAAATTTTAGGGCAAAAACAAAGAGATTGACATTTTTTCGTTTTTATGGTATGATTACTTGCAAAGGAGGCGCATGAAATGTCGAAAAAATGCAGGAAGATCATACTCATTATTCTGATTATTCTTTTCATGCTTTGTGCGGCGGTCATGGGCGCGACGGTCTGGCTGATGCACGAGAATTTCGGGCGCGGCGATTATCCCGCAGACCGCACCGGCACGGCGTATAACTGGTATATCCGCTTTGAAAAGGATTACCCGCGGGAGGCGGTGGAATTCCCGTCCGGCGACCTGATGCTGAAAGGCTATATCTACGGCGCGGAAAACAAGGACAAGCTGCTGGTATTTGCGCACGGCATCGGTTCGGGGCATGAAGCATATGTCGGCACGCTGTCGTGGTTTGTCGATCAGGGCTGGTGCGTGTTCGCCTACGATGCGGCAGGCTCCGGCGATTCTCCGGGCGATTCCACAAAGGGATTGGTGCAGTCCGCGCTGGATCTGGACAGTGCGCTGACCTTTGCGGAGACGGATGCGCGTCTCAAGGATATGCCAAAAGCCGTGATGGGACACAGCTGGGGCGGCTATGCGGCGGCAGCGGTGCTGAATTTCGATCACGATGTAAAAGCATCGGTGAGCATTTCGGGCTATGCCTACCCGCTGGAAATGCTCGATGTCGGCGCAATCAACAGCGTCGGCAGGGCGGGCGCAGCGGCGTTTCATCCGTTCGTCTGGCTCTATAATAAGTGCGTGTTCGGCAAATATGCGGGCCTGAACGCGGTGGACGGCATCAACAAAGCCGCGGAAAAGAACATCCCGGTGCTGGTGATACACGGCGAATCCGACAGCTTCGTCATCACCGATCAGGTCGGCATCATCTCCAAAAAGGCGCAGCTCGGCGCAAATGCGGAATACATGCTGATCACGGGCGACTATTCGCACCACAACGACTTTTTCCACAGCGACCGCTGCAATGACGCGATCCGGGATTGGGCAAACGGCGAAGGAAACTGCGCAGGTGAGACGCATGAAATGCAGACGGGACTGTATTCCGCGCTGCATGATTCCGACGAAGCCCGCGCACTGTTCCGCGAACAGAATCTGCCGCTGGTGACGAAAATCAACGATTTTCTGAATGCGGGCGTATCATCCTGAATATTCTGTCAATGCTAATCCTGCATAGCAATATGCAAAAGCATGGCGGAGGTGAACAGGATGTTCTGGTTCCTGATCGGATGTATGGCGGGCGGAACAGTCGGCATGACGGCGATGTGCTTCTGCACTGCCGCATCCAGAGCGGACGAAAAACTGCATGCAGATGACCTGCATATGCAGTGAGCGGAAAGCCGCCGGAGACTTTCCGGCGGTTTTTTGTGACCAAATTCCCTGAAAGCCAGTCATATAGGGTGAACAGGGAAAACAACACGAAGCAAACCGGATTTTATCACGCAGACAGGACGTTTTGCGGATAAAAACCGATTTCCGAAAAATTTTTTCAAAAAAGTGTGACCAAAGTGTTCCGGATCCCTGTCATATACAGTGAAAGGGATAACAGCACAGGAACGCCGGCGATCTCTCCTGTGTGAGAACGCCTCGAACTGTAAGGAGGAAAAAGCAAATGACCATAGCAGATGATTCCGCGATCATTCAGCTGTACGGTAAGCGAGATCAGCAGGCAATCAGCCAGACACAGCAGAAATACGGCAAGCTGGGCAGCCAGATCGCTGCACAGATCCTTGGTACCAGGGAGGATGCCGAAGAATGCATCAATGACGCACTGCTCCGCCTCTGGAATGCAATCCCGCCCGCAAAGCCGCAGAGTCTCGGCGGCTACTTCATGATCACCGTGCGCAATCTCGCATGCTCACAGCGCGAAAAAATGCACGCCGAAAAGCGCGGCGGCGGACTGACGGAGGCGCCGCTGGACGAGCTGGAAAACTGCCTGCAGACGGAGGACAATCCGGAAATGATCGCAGACCGGATTGCGCTGAAGGATGCGCTGAACGAATTTCTCTCTACGCTCAACTCCGAAGCGCGGACGATGTTCGTGCTGCGTTACTGGGGCGAAATGCAGGTCGGCGATATCGCAGAACGCTGCGGTGTCAGCAGAAGCAAGGTCAAAATGACGCTCCTGCGCACCAGAAATAAACTGAAAGAATACCTGGAAGAGGAGGATATACTATGAAACAAGGTGAATACAGAGCATGGATGGAAGGCATCCGTGAAGAGTACCTGATCGAAGCGGCAGACTATAAGCCGGAGCGCAGAGCTGTCCCGATCTGGTATACAGTCGGCATAACAAGCGCGGTCGCAGCGATCGCGGTCTGTGTCGGACTGATCGCATACCGCGGCAGAAACCCCGAGATCACCGATCCGAACGGCATTGCGGCAGCATCCAGCACTGCGGCAGCCACATCCGTCAGCACTTCGGAAACGGCCGCGGAAAGCAACACGATGGTTGAAGTCGTGACCGGCACAAATACCAATACCGAGGTGCAGAATGTGGAAGGCGAACTGAACTATTTCGGCGGTCACGGCGCGATCAGTGTGCTGTCCGAGTCCGATTCCCTTTCCCTTTACTCAATCGCAAAGGACAATGAGTACTACTACCTGCCGAACGGCAGCGATCTCAAGATCCCGCTGGGCATGATCAACACGCCGCACTCCGGCACGCTCAGCTACGAATCCTTCGTCAATCCGTTCTCCAACAGCAGCACAGGCGGCAGACTTCTGAGCCTTTACGATGCATACGGCTACTACACACAGGAAGACGGTGTGCTCTATCAGGTGCAGAACGACGGCACTGAGAAGAAGATCGCCGACATCCACACGTTTGACATCGATCCCGCTTCGACTGCTGAACCGGATTTCACCGGCAAAGCAAAGGGCATTCTGACGCAGACCGACATCGAAAAGGCGTTCCACATCAACGATCATGTGATGTATATCCAGTACAGGGAGACCGGCACTTACCAGGAACCGAATGATATCAATATCCTGTACGGATTCTTCTTCGACACGATCACCAACACGGAAACACCCATCTACCCTGTGATCAACGACGACGACACGGCAGCATATTTCAGCTCTTCCGTCGGCAGCCTGAACGCAGCGAAGGTTCACGGCAAGGATGCAGTGTTCTTCACGATGGGCGGCAGCAGCGGCGTGGTCGTGGATACGGACGGCCATTATTACAAGATCAACCTCGACAGCAACCGGAAGTTCAACAGCTACTACTGCGTCAAGGGCGATGTGATCTACTATCAGGCCGGTGTCTCGGAGTGGTGCTCCTACAACTACGTGACCGGCGAACAGGCGACTGTCAGCACGCCTGATGCTTCGATCACGATGATCTCCATCTCCGCAAACGGCGAGCGTGTCTGGTTCTTCGGCGACGACAGCAAGCTCTACACCATGAACACCGACTTCACCGATCTGCAGCTTGTGACCGATCAGTTCGATTCGCGCCAGACCACGATGTATGCATCAACCGACGATACCGTCTTCTTCTCCGGTGCCTACAAACAGAACGGCGCACCGATCCCGGGTTATTACCCGCTGACCACCGTCAAGATGGCAAACGGCAGCTTCATCATCAACACATTCGGCATCACAGAATAACAGCATAGGAACAGCCGCCGGGATCATTGCGATCCCGGCGGCTTCTTCTGTTTGATTGTCTGTTTGTGATTACTCTTTGATCACCGTTGCGCGGTATTCGGTGATCTCGCCCGTTTCGGTGTTCAGTGTGACCTCGTATTCATATTCTTCGGTCTCAAATTCGAGCTCGTAAACGAAAGCGGAATTTTCGCGGTCGATCTTCGCTTTGGTCATGCGCACGCCGCCGTATCCCAGCAGATTGGCACGTTCCAGTGCGATGTCCCTTGCGCGGAGCATACCGATCATGCCGGAGGAATCCGCAGAGACCGGCCGCACATCCACGATATTCGCGCTGCCCGTGACCGCGTTGACCTCAATGGTGTACTGCGTGCCGTCGTCCAGCGTGAAGCCGACCATGTAGACACTGCCGTCGAGCTTGGTCTTGGTGAAGATGACAGCGTTCGCTGTCAGGTCGCCGACACGGATGATCGCCTGTTTCTGTGCCTGCGAGGGAGTGATGTAATTGCTGCTCTTGTCGGTGATCACATCTTCGACGGAATACTTGAGCAGCTTGCCGGAGATGGCGTCCATCTGTACGGTGTAGATGCGGTTGTCTGCGCCGAGCATCTCATATTTATAGTAGCCGCGGCCGCTGTCCGAGCCGCGTTTTTCCTTGAGAAAGACGGCGTCGGTGAGATTTGCCTGCTTCAGTGCCTGTGCGCGCATGGTCTCCTTGTTGATCCAGCCCTCAATGCGCAGGACATTGGTCGTCTGCTGGTCGGTGCAGGAGGTGACGTCGCCGGTCTTTCCGTCCAGAATGACGATGTACTGTACGCCGCGGTCGCAGAGGATCGTGATCTCGTAGATGACCGGACGCATGTCCAGCTTCAGCTTGGTGTTGGTGCAGAGCGGATTGACGGCTTCTGCCGGGAGCGCGGCAAGTGCGGCGCTCTGTGCGTCGTCGAGCGAAAGATATTCATGGGCGATCGCTTTCTGGGCTGCCTCCTTTTCGATCTCCGGCGGCGGCTGAACATTGCTGCCCCGCGAAAATGCAAGGAAAATGAGCGCCGCGATCAGCAGCAGCACAATGCCTGTCATGGTGAGAAATGCCCAGAGCGGAACGGATGCGGTTTTTTTCTTTTTCGGGGGGATAATCTTTGTGATCTCCGGAACTGAAACCTTTGCGGCGGCTGCCTGTGCATTGGCGGCGATCAGTCCAGTTTCGATCGCGGTGATCTCCTCCGCAGACCAGGGGAGCGCGGAGAGTGCAGCGCGGAGAGAATCCTGATCTGCCGAAACGCCGCCGTTGAGAAAGGTGAACTGACGGAGCGCTTTTTCGGTGCGGCGCGAGAGCTCGTCCGCTGTGAGCCCCATCGCGTCGGCGGAATCTGCCTGCGGGAGATCCGTGAGCAAAATCCCGATGTCGCGTCTGCCGCCGAAATTGAGCTTCAGCACGCTGCGCAGCGGAGAATCCTCCGGAAAATCGCATTTCTCCGGCGGCACGGCTTTGTCGCTGGCGCGCGTCTGGCAGATGCGGAGAAGCTGCCCGAACAGATCCGTATTCTGCCGCTGTGCGGAAACGGCGGCTTCCGTAACGGCGGTGCGTGCGTCGGCACAGCTGCCGAGACAAAGCGCGGACAGCATATAGTAAGGGTGCAGGGACTCTGCTGACTGCGGCATGGTGTTCACTTCCTTCTGATCATATCATACATGGAGTCTTACTTAAAATTATAACCGAAAGGCAGCGCTTTGTCAAGCAGAAGTTTTATGCAGTGCGCAGGATCTGCTGTTTGAGCAGCGTCAGATCGCGCCCGTCGAGCCGGCTGTCGCCGTTTATGTCGGCAGCCTCCGATTCAGCCGCGCTGCCCGTGAGCATATCGCGCAGCAAAGCGGCATCGGCAGGGGAGAGCACGCCGTCTCCGTTCAGATCGCCTTTCAGAACGGAATCCGCAGTGTGGAGCACGGCGCTTTGCAGCGGCGCGTTGCCGTCCGCGATCTGTAACGCCTCCCATTCTGCCTGTGTGCCGGCGAACCATACATCCGTGAGCGCATTGCAGTCGCCGAACGCATTTTCCCCGATCTCCGTGAGCGATGCGGGCAGATGCACGGCGGCGAGATCTTCGCTGTAATAGAAGGCGTTTTTCGGCAGTGCCGTGACCGATGCGGGAACAGTGATCTCCGTCAGCTTGGAGCACATGAACGCGCCCGGCTGGATCACCGTGACCGTTTCGGGGATCTCCACAGAGGTGACCTTGGAAAAATCCCATTTCCAGAACTGATAGCAGAGCTTGCTGTTGTTCCGGCTGTAATCGGTCAGCTGTTTCGTGGAAAATGCATACGAACCGATGGACGTGACGGGCAGGCCGTCTGCCTCCTTCGGAATGGAGAACGCGGTCTCAAAGCCGTAATACCGCCGGAATTCGGCAGTACCGTCCTTTTCGGTGACGGTGTACGGTACAGTGCCGATCTTCGTGACCTGATAGCTGCGCGGCTTTTCACCGGAATATCCGGCCTCCGCGAGGTAATATTCGCCGTCGATCTCCGCGACGGTGTTGATATGCCCGCTGCCGGAGCCGAGAATGCCGAGCGAGCTGTCGTGCCGGATGACGCGGATCTCCGCGAGCGTGCAGAGATTCACGATCATATCGGTGTTCGCCCAGCAGTCGCCGCCGCCGTATTCGGTCATTTCGTACCAGTGCTGATAGCGGGTATGTTCGGAGGTGTAGGAGTAGTTTTCGGCGGTATATTTTGTGATTGCCGTGAGCTTTTCGGCGCCGGTCATGTCCGCCGTGACGATGCTTTCAAGGATCGGGACAAGCTGCTGCACATCGGAAGCGGCATGTGCGGGGCTTTGGACGGAAAGAACGGTCAGAACGGCGGCACAGCATGCCGCGGCAGAACGGAAATGCTTCATAGACAGTCAGCTCCTTTACAGATCAATGGCATTCGGGGATCCCGATACCTTCATTATACATGATCCGCTGTAAAAAGTCAACCAAAAATCTATGAACAATAAAGAAAATATGGTGATACTGATTGCGCATAACGAAAAAGATGCACATATCCCGCGAAAGGATATGTGCATCCGTATCTTACTGCTTGAGCGCGATGTTTTCGGCTTTCAGCGTATTGATAATGCTGTCAACGACCTCGTTGACCTCCTCGCGGGTGAGGGTTTTCTCCTTGTCCGCGAAGAGCAGGCGCACGGTGATCGCCTTGCCCTGTGCATCCTCGTAGATATCGGTCATGCTGAGCTTCTTGATCAGCGGCGAACTGACCTTGCGGACTGCGTCGCCGATCGGTGCAAAGACCGGTGCGAGGAATGTGAGGTCGACCTCCATCTCCGGATACTTGGAGGGCTCGTCGTAAACGATCTCGGCACGCGGGATCGCGGCGAGCTTTTCCACGTCGATCTCGGCATAGACGATCGCTGCCTTCTTGTCGATCTTCTCTGCAATCGTCGGATACGGCAGACCGATCTCACCGACCGCAGTCTCATTCACATAAACCGTGTTCAGGTTCTTCGGGTGCTGCCATGCGTGGGATGCCTCCGCCTTTGCGAAGCGCACGGGCAGATGCTTGATATCGTCTGCCAGCACAGCGATCATATCCTTGAGGTAGTAGTAGAGCTGTTCGGTGGTGCGTGTCTTGCTGAACAGGGTGATGCAGAGCATCTTCTTCTCGTTGACGAGATTGGTCTCCGCGTTCACGCCGTCCGCGATTCTGCCGATCTCAAAGATGCCGAATTCCGGCGCGAATGCGGTGTTGATGCGGATCTGGCAGAGCTGTGTCGGTGCGATGGAACGGCGGATGACGACCGTGGAGTTGAGCAGGCCGATGTTGTCCTCGACCGGAATGCCCAGCGCCTTGAATTCGTCATAGTACGGCCAGACATAGGAGTGAACCTCGTGCAGCGAGTAGCGCTTGACGAGCAGATCCTTGAGCTGATCCTCGACGTTCTTCTCCGTGGAGATCTGTACCGGGTAGAGCGGGGATTCCGCGGTGTGAACGGCGAAATTGTCATAGCCGTAGATTCTGGTCACTTCTTCGATGATGTCCGCCTTCATGGTGACATCCTTAGTGCCGCGCCACGACGGAACGGTCACGGAGAAGGTGTCGCCGGAGAGTTCTGCACCGAAGCCGAGTGCATGCAGCGTGTTGAGAACAGTCTCGTCGCTGATCTCGATGCCGGTGTATCTGTCGAGGAATGCGCGGGTGAAATCGAAGGCGATCTTCGGATAGTGGTATGCATATTCATCTGTGAACGCGGAGATCACGGTCACGCCGGGATCGTTGTCCGTGAGCAGACGGAGGAAGCGTCCGACAGCCGTGCCGACCATCTCCGGATCCAGGCTCTTTTCGTAGCGCATGGAAGCGTCGGTTCTGTGGGCGAGGCGGACGGTGGATTTGCGGATAGAGACCGGATCGAAGCAGGCGGATTCCAGCGTGAGTGCGGTGGTGTCCGCGACGATCTCGGAATCCAGACCGCCCATGATGCCCGCGATCGCGACCGGCGTATCGCCGTTGCAGATCATGAGCGTGTCAGAGTCGATCCTGCGCATCTCCTTGTCGAGCGTCTGGAATTCAAATTCCTTCTCAAAGCGCTTGATGCGGATCTTTTCCACCTTGCGGGAATCGAATGCGTGCATCGGCTGGCCCATTTCCAGCATGATGTAGTTCGTGATATCCGCGAGGAAATTGATCGCACGCATGCCGCAGTAGAAGAGGCGGATGCGCATATTGACCGGGCTGACCGTCCGGCTGACATTGTCGATCTGGATGCAGGCGTAGCGGTAGCAGAGCGGATCCTCGATCTTCATGTCCACCTTCGGCAGATCCTTGTACGGTGTGAGATCCACCGTGCCGATCTCCTTCAGCGGGCGGCCGGAGAGCGCTGAAAATTCACGCGCAATGCCGTAATGTCCCCAGAGGTCGGGGCGGTTCGTGAGGGACTTGTTGTCCACTTCAAAGACGATGTCGTCGATCTGGTACACATCCTTCAGGGGCGTGCCGTTCGGGATATCGTCCGTGATGACCATGATACCGCTGTGATCGTCGGAAAGACCGATCTCGCTTTCAGAGCAGCACATGCCGTTGGAGGTGCAGCCGGCGAGCTTGCGGGGCGTGATGGTGATCTCGCCGATCCGCGCACCGACCGGTGCGAACGCCGTCTTCATGCCGACCGCGACATTCGGTGCGCCGCAGACCACGTCGACCGGCTCTGCGCCGCCCGCATCCACCTTCAGCAGATGGAGCTTCTTGGATTCCGGATGCGGTTCCACGGAAAGAATGGTCGCCGCAACGATTCCGTCGATATCGCTGCCCTTCTGGAAGATCTCGTTTTCCACTTCTGCGGTGGAGAGCGAGAACTGCTGGATCAGCTTCATTTTATCAAGACCGGAGAGATCCACGAAATCGCAGATCCAATTCATCGAAATAAACATGTTGGTTGTTCTCCTTTCCGATCAGGCATCCTGCGTGAACTGGCAGAGGCAGCGCAGATTGCCGCTGTTGAGATCGCGGATATCCGCAATGCCGTACTTCATCATTGCAAGTCTGGTCATGCCGAGACCGAATGCAAAGCCCGTGTACTCTTCGGGATCAATGCCGCCCGCCTTGAGCACCTCCGGATGGATCATGCCGCAGGGGCAGAGCTCCAGCCAGCCGCTGTGCTTGCAGGAGGGGCATCCCTCGCCGCCGCAGATCAGGCAGGAGATATCCAGCTCGAAGCCCGGTTCGACAAAGGGGAAGAAGCCCGGACGCAGACGCACCTTGATGTCCTTCTTGAACACCTCTGAAAGCATGGTCTTCATGAAGAAGATCAGGTTCGAGATGGAGATGTTCTTGTCCACCATCACGCCCTCCATCTGGAAGAACGTGTTCTCGTGGCAGGCATCGGTCGTTTCGTTGCGGAAGCATCTGCCGGGGAACACAGCCTTGATCGGCTTGCCCTCCTCGATCAGTGCGCGGCGGTACTTCTTGTAGATCGCGTTCTGTGCCGCGGAGGTCTGGGATTTCAGAAGCTGGCCGTTCGTGAGATAGTAGGTGTCCTGCATATCGCGCGCCGGGTGATGCTTCGGGATGTTGAGCGATTCAAAGCATTCGTAGTCCGTGACGATCTCGCTGTAATCCTCCACGGTGAAGCCCATCGAGCGGAACACCTGCTCACATTCGCGCTGCACGAGCGTGATCGGATGATAGGAGCCTCTGTCCAGCACGGGCGGTGCGGAGAGATCAAAGTCGGGCATGCTGTTGATCTGGCGTTCGATCGCCAGTCTGCCGAGCGCCTGTGTCTTTTCGGCGATCGCCTCGGTGATCTCGTTTTTCAGCGTGTTGACCAGCTGACCGAAGGCTTTCTTCTCCTCGTTTCCGAGCTCCTTCATGTCCTTGAGCAAGCCGGTGACGCTGCCCTTTTTGCCGAGGAACTCAACACGGATCGTTTCCAGTTCCTGTGCATCGGCCACATTCTGCAGACGCTCTGCGAATGCCGCCTTGAGCTGATTGACCTTTTCCATCATAGTCGGATCATTCCTTTCTGAAATAGCGTATAAAAATAGCCCGTCCCGAAGCCATGGGACGAGCTTTTACCCGCGGTACCACCCAAATTCAGGGCATCTGCCCTGCACTCTCGGCGCGTCATCTGCGTGGACGCACAACACACCTGCTTAACCGGAAAACCGTTTTCGACAGGCTTGCTCCTATGCTGAAATTCATCCGCAGGATCATAACCCGTTTTTTCAGCCGGTGAAACGGGCTCTCTGCTATGACGGTGCTCCGGACTACTTTGGCATACTCAGCGCAGCATCTTTATTATAGCACAACCGGACGGAATTGTCAAGCCCCTGTTTTCGCCAAAGCTGTACGGTGTTTCATCAGGAAAATTTAAGAAATAACCACACAATTATTCAAAAAAATACTTGCAATCTTAAGAAAGATATGATATAATATCCATAAGATGTCATGCCGGATGCGCAGAAGGCACCGGCAGCCGAAAGAATGTATTTTATATATGAAGAAAACAGTCGGACTGGTCTCTCTGCTCTGTCTTGGCACTCTGCTGCTGACAGGCTGCGGCAAGCCGAAGAGTACGGTTTTTTCGATCGACGACCTTAACTTAAAGGGAAGACGATCGGCGTGCAGCTTGGAACAACAGGCGATACAAAGGCGGAGAAGTTCAGAAAAGCGACTGTTTAGAAATATAACAAATATGAGGATGCAGTCGATTCCCTGAAAGCAGGCAGAATCGACGCTGTGATTATCGACCGCAGCAAGGGGACGCTGGTCATGGCGACGAACTCCGACTTCCCGCCGTATGAGTATAAGGCGGAAGACGGCAGCGTGATCGGCTTTGATGCGGATCTGATGAACGCCGTCTGCGATGAGCTCGGCTATGTGCTGGAAATTCATGATATGGCATTGGATTCGGTTCTTCCGGCGGTGAAATCCGAAAAGGCGGATGTCGCCGCTGCGGGCATCTCGGTCGTGACGACGCACCTGGTCGTGATGGTCAGAAAGAACTGAACGCATTTTCCGCACAGATTATTCTAAGGGGGACTTATATCAGCAATCCGAACAGAAATCACCGCAGAAGGAATCAGATACAAAATCCGGAAGCGGACGGGAGAAATTTTTTGTATGAGCGCAGAGATTGTGAATGAGAGGGAATTGATATGAAAAAGTACAGATTACTCAGCATTATGCTGACAGCAGTGCTTTCGCTGTCATACTGCCCGCGCGGAATCGTTTCCGCAGACGAATCAGCGGGCGGTGACGCTTCCTACAGTACGGACGATCCCGAACCGGAGAAAGAAGAATCGGACGGGACATCGGATGAGGAAGAGGATCCCGCAGAAAAGATAACCGAACCCGAAAAAACGACGGCGGCAGCCGAGACGGAGCCCGAAGAAACGACGACAGCCGAAACGGAGCCCAAGGAAACGACGGCAGCCGAAACGGAGCCCGAGGAAACAACAACGGCAGCCGAAACGGAGCCTGAAGAAACGACGACGGCAGCCGAAACGGAGCCCGAAGAAACGACGACGGCAGCCGAAACGGAGCCCGAGGAAACGACGGCAGCCGAAACGGCGTCCGGGGAAACCACGGCGACGGAAACGGATCCGGAGGAACTGACCTCGATCGGAAAGGATACATACGAATATGATGCATATGATCCGAAGCTGGATGATCCATATTCGGATTTCCCGATGGATGATCCGTATGCATATTTGAAATATCCGTACGATGAAGATCCGTTCAGCGATGTTCCGTTTTACAACCCCGATATTCCCTATGATCCGTTTAATCCGGGCTACGATCCGTACGATCCCGACAATCCCTACTATGATCCGTATGGTGAAAAACCGTACTACGATCCGTATGATCCTTACGATCCCAAGTACAATCCGTATGCGTGGATCTATCCCTCTTATGATCCGAGTG
>JAFZPL010000212.1 GCA_017550355.1 Oscillospiraceae bacterium
CATGATGCAACATCCAATCATCCCCTTGTAAAATATGCACTCTGCTTCAAATACACATCTTTTCTGTCTTCTTTTCAGTCATGCACAATGATGCAGCAGAAAATATGACAAGAATTCTGTTATTTCTCCCAGATTGCCGTTGCACCGCAGGGCAGTGCTGCCTTTGCAAGCTCCACCGGCAGACCGATCTCATCCGCCGACACCGTTCCGCCGTATCTCGGCAGCATGAGGTTGTGCAGGATATATCCCATCACAGACGGCGAAAGACCTGTCGTATAGCTGTTGACAAGGAAAAAGAGCGGATCGTCCGAGAGGACATCCATGCATGCTTCGATCAGCGGATAGATGGAGTTTTCGAGCTTCCAGATCTCGCCGCCCGGCCCGCGCCCGTAAGACGGCGGATCCATGATGATCGCATCGTATTTTCTGCCGCGCCGTGCTTCGCGGCGGATGAATTTCTCGCAGTCATCCACGATCCAGCGCACGGGCTTGTCGGTCAGCCCCGATGCCGCCGCATTGTCCCGCGCCCACTGCACCATGCCCTTTGCTGCATCCACATGGCAGACCTCCGCGCCTGCCGATGCACATGCAAGCGTTGCGCCGCCCGTATAGGCGAACAGGTTCAGCACGGAAACCGGTCTGCCCGCATTGCTGATCTTGTCGCGCATCCAGTCCCAGTTGACCGCCTGTTCGGGAAAGAGCCCCGTATGCTTGAAGCCGGTCGGACGCACACAGAAGGTCAGCCCGTGATAACGGATCTCCCACGATTCCGGCAGCTGTCTGCGGTATTCCCACTGTCCGCCGCCTGTTTTGGAACGGTGATAATGTCCGTCCGCCTTCTGCCACAGATCGGTCAGCGGATTCGTCTGCCAGATGACCTGCGGATCGGGGCGCACAAGGATGATATCGCCCCAGCGTTCCAGACGCTCGCCGTTCGTGGTGTCGATGAGGCGGTAATCCGCCCAGTTCTTTGCAATTCTCATGGCAATCCTCTTTATTTATGATGATTTGCAGGATTCAGTCTCCGTGTCTGCCTGTCCTGCACTGCCAGTCTTCTTTCGTCTGGCAGGTGAAATATTCGGTGCGCACATCGTTCATGAGCACGCAGGGAACATTCTTCCGCGTGAACTGATACCGGAAGCCGCATTTCTCCTGCACGCGGCGGGATTTGAAATTCCCCTCATAATACCCGCACCATACCTTCTCCATATTGAGGTCTTCAAAAGCATGGCACAAAATCTCTTCTGTTGCTTCAGGGATCATGCCCTGTCCCCAGTACGGCACACCGATCCAGAAACCGAGCTCACATTCGCTGTCGGGCAGCTTCAGATGGCTCTCGTCGCCGATCATCAGTCCGATGCTGCCGATTGCAGCCGCAGTGTTCTTGTCGATGACCGCATAGGTCTCCGGTTTGGAAAGCACCGTCCGGATGATCTCCAGACTGTTCTCCACGCTCGTATGCACCTGCCAGCCCGCGATCGGGCCGACATCCGGCGAACTCGCGAATTCGTAAAGGCTCTGTGCATCCGATTCCTGCCAAGGACGCAGGATCAGCCTTTTTGTCTCCAATACCATACAAAAGCACCTCCGTCATGCATTATCCGTTGATGATGACCTTTTCGATCCCCTGTACGCTGTTCAACGCGAGCAATATGCTGTGGATGACGCTGTCTTCATCGCGCACATCGGCATTGCCCATGTCCAGATAGACGGTCACATTCCTGCCGTCCGACGTGATGTCGATCTCACCCGCATATTCATCATCCGTCAGCCCGAAATCATATTCATGCAGTACACTGCGGACAGCGTCTGCCTGCTGTTTGCTGACCTTGCCGCCCGCAAAACAGATATCAAAGGTGAAATTCTCCCCGTCGATGCACACCGCGTGTGCCGGATAGTTCAGGGGCAGCCCCCTGATGCCGAGCGCGGTGTCCCAGTCCGGCTCATCCGCTTCCTGTTCGGGGAACGATGCCGCGATGCTCCGCCAGACGGCTTCTTCCTCCGGCGTGCGGCTGCCGTCATTCACAATCACTTTCTGAATGCCGGAGACGCGGCTCAGTGCATGAACCAGCTGCATCACGGTCTCCTCCAGCGGACTGCCGTTCTCCGGACGCTCCGCGAAAATCGACATAAATTCGCCGGAGCCCGTTGTATTGGTGTATGTGTCCACTGTCCGCGCCGCCCTGCAAACGGCAGCATATTCCTCATCCGTGAACACCGTCTGCGGGAAAATGTGGAGCCCCGCGCCCGATTCGCTCAGCCCGCGGTATTCAATCGGGAAATATGCACCCGATGCACTGAAATCCATTGGTTTTCCCCTCATTCCATATTGATCCACCATGCAGGCGTGATCTCGCCGAGCTTCACTGTGCGCTCCGTTTCCATATCCATCATAATTTCAATATTACTGCACGTTTTCGGGTTCAGCTGCACCATCAGTTCTCTGCACGCGCCGCACGGTGCGCCGCTCGTGCCGTCCGGCAGAATAGCGAGCACCTTGTCGATCTCCTGCTCGCCGGCAGCCAGCATCGCAAAAATCGCCGCACGCTCTGCACAAATGCCCAGCGTCGAGCAGGTATCCACGCAGACGCCCGTATAGATATTGCCCGATTTTGAAAGCACTGCCGCAGAAACTTCGCCGCAGGTCACATAATCCGAAACGCGCCGCGGATTTCGGACAGCCAGCGCTGCACGGTACATTTTTCGCCAGATGTTATGCCCGATCAGCATGTGCATCACGGCGATCTCGCGCTCTGTCCATGGGATCATGGCAGTCTCGGTCAGCGCTTCCATTGCCGCTGCCGCCGTTTCCAGATCATGCCACTGCACCTGATAGCCGTATTCCTGCTCGTAAGGATCCAGATCCTGCTCGCTCTGAGCATTGCCGACCTCGCAGAAATAATAGAACGAATCCATCACGAGAATTTCGCCGTGGGAACCGGCTCTGCGCTCATGCACCGTGAGATACGGGCAGAGGGATTCCGGCAGCACATCATAGCCCGTTTCTTCCTTCACTTCGCGGATCAGCGTTTCGGTCTGCGTTTCCCCTGTCTTCATCCCGCCGCCGGGAAATTTCCAGTCGCCGTATTTTCCGCTGACCAGCAGATACCGTCCGTCCCGGCAGATCACGCCGCGCACAGCCTTGCGGTACGTCTCCGGCGCAAATGCCTCATAGTCCTTCCGGTCGATCTCGATCTCTTTCATGATCTGTTCCTCCCTCGCTGTCCTGTTTCTTTCCGAACGCGCCTGCCGTGCAGCCTGCGATCAGCAGCGCAAATTCACATGTCCTCCGCAATGACTGCCGCCCGCTGCCCGATGACCTCCGCGATCTCCATCGCGTACTGATTGATATGCTTAAAATCGCGTCCCTCCAGCAGAATGTCGATCACAGCACTCTCGCTGCGTTCCCGTACATGCACTCTGCCGTCCATGCCGAGCTCCTCCGCAATCCGCGAAACCGTGCCGCTGATCTCCGGATCATTCTTCCAGATTTCGCGCCAATACTGCGGAATACGCACGGAAAGGCGCATCTGCGGATCATGCTCCATGACTGCGCCCAGCTCTGCAAGCGATTTTTCGGTCTCCTGCATCACGCGCAGAATCCGTCCCGCGGTCATCAAGCCGTCCGCGGCAGGCATATCCGAAAAATAAAGGTATCCGGTGCTGTCGCCGCCCAACGCGAGCCCCTGTTCGCGCATGGTCTCCAGCACGAATTCCGGCGCAGACTGCGTGACCGTCACGGGGATCTCCTGCGCCTTTGCATACCGCAGAAAACCGATATTCGTCAGGTGCGTCACGGCGGCACCGTTCTGCATGGACTCCGTGCGCGGCAGTGCGGGATCCGCTTTCTGCCGTGCAAGGCGGTCTGCACACAGGATCGCAAGAAGCCTGTCGCCGTCATGCACCTCGCCTGTGCTGTCGACTGCGATGCAGCGTCCGCCGCCGCCGTCAAAAGCAAAGCCTGCGTCGCAGCCGTTGTCCTTGACGCAGCGGGTGATGCTGCGCAGATCGTCCGCGCCGCATTCATCATTGATATTCATGCCGTCCGGCGTTTTCCGGATGCAGACAGTCTCCGCGCCAAGCTCCGCAAACAGCTTTTCCGCCGCCGCACTTGCGGCACCGTTTGCACAGTCCAGCGCGATCTTCAGCTTGCGTGCGCCCTGCCGCGGCAGACCCGGCTGCGAAAGGCGCGTCATCAGAAGCCGGACATACCGGAGCCGCGCATCCTCCTCGCGGAAAATGCGCCCGATGTGCTGATGCGACCGCAGCGGCGGTGTCTTTTCCGGTGCCATGAGCGCGGCGATCGCGTCAAGCTGTTCCGCGCTCATTGGCAAACCGTTCCGCGCATAAAACCGCACACAGACGCGTGCATAGGAAAGGCTGCCGCCCGTCAGCGCGATGCCCGCCTCCGCATCCTCCGCGGAGAGAATCAGGCTCAGGGCAGAGGGCGGGAGCATCCCGAGACAGTGTACGTTTCCGCCGCCTGAACAGATGCCCGCACACAGCGCTGCCTCCAGCGGATCTGCGGCGCGGCGCGGCTCGTGTGCAACATAGATCACGGGCGGATGATTACAGGTTCGCCCGAGCGACTGCGCCGCAGCTCTGCCGAGATGCAGCATCAGCTCCGGGCTCAGCTCCGTTCCGCCGATGCCCGTCAGTCCCTCCGGCTTGAGGATCTTACTCATTCGATTTTACTCCGGTTCCTGCGCTCAGTTCATCTGCGGATCAAACGGACGGATGCGCACACCGCCCAGCACCCCGCAGGTATACATAAACGAGAACTGCATTCCGTATGAATCGTACAGAATGCTGTCTTTTTCGATCAGCGGATACGGTGCATTCTCTGTGCCCGCTTCCGCAAGCTGCTGAAGGAGCGCATCCATCTTCTCCGCCTGTTTTTCGGGCGTCATTTTCATATAGTCGATCTTGCCCTTGAGCACAAGGATCGCATGATCGACCTCTTCCATGTCGGTGAGCTCCTGATCCGTCAGCGTGATCAGGGTATTCGCGGTATATGTCTCATAGCTGACCGTCGTGACGGTTGTGGTCGTCACGGTCGTGGTCGTGGTTGAAGTCGTAGTCGTTGTACCGGATACGTCCGTATCCGATGCTGATGCGGAAGCCGCAGAGGATGCGGCAGCCGCGGCTGTGGTTTCCGTTTGTTCTACTGTGGTTGTTTCTGCGGAGGTCCGGACAGTATCAAAATCCGCTTCCAGACCAGGATCATCCTGATAATCTCCGCAGCCGGTCAAAAGCACGGCTGCCGCTGCCAAGACAAGAACAAATACGGTTTTCATCTCAGAATTCCTCCAGATGCGCCCTGCAATACGCTGCAAGCGATTCTCCGATCGGCGGTTCTGCTCTGTAATATGCATCATCAAAGCTGTCGAAATCATACTGTCTCTCAAGTTTCATATATGCTTCCACGCTTTCTGCGCTGAGGCCCGGCGCAATGCCGTTTTCTTCGAGGAAACGGTGCAGCAGATCGGCGATCTCATCCGCATGAACCGTGCGGAGCATCGTTTCCAGCTCTGCGGCGCCTGCCGGCTCATTCACAAGATACTGCGACAGACCGCCCTCATCCATCTCCATCATAAACAGGCGCACGATATAGAAAACACGCTTGACACCCGTATAAACATCCATCGGGTCGGCAGGCGGATCGAATTTCTCCCGCTCCTGCCGATACTGGAGCGCCTCCAGCAGATCATCGTCATCCAGCTGATCGAGCTGCACAGGCGCCTCCTCTTCGGAATTGGGCATGGCCTTCTCGAACTTTTTCATCATCTTCTGCATCAGCTTGCCCATGAATCCGCCCTGCATCTGCTCGGTCAGACCGATCATCAGATTGTTGAAATCCGCGCCGCCAAGCTGCTGCGTGAGATTGCTCAGATCGACATTGCCCATCTGTGCGTTGAATTCCTCTGCGGCAGCGTTCAGCTCATCCTCGCTGATGCCCGCTTCCTCCATGCTCTCCCGCACACGCTGAATATCCTCCGGCGCGATCTGATTGTCCAGACCGGAGACCTCCTGTCCGCCGAACTGCGCTGCCAGCGCGTCCGGATCAAAGCTTTCTGCGCCTGCGCCGCCAAACTGCTGCGCAAGCGCCTCCAGATCGAGCCCCTCCGCGTCTTCTCCGCCGAGCTGCCCGCTCAATTGCTCCATCATCTTGCTGAGATCTCCGCCCAGCATATCAAACGGATTCATGACGATCCCTCCCTGATTCCGTCTATGATATATCCGACGATCATGCGCCTCTGAAGAAACGTCTCCCGTTCGCACAGGATCGTGTGATCACAGTTATTATATAAATTGTAGATGCAGACCTGATCCGCCTCCTCCGGCGAGATCAGCACCGTATGTACCGGCGAACGGAAGCGTTTCCTTGTCCAGTAGACAAAGAGGCAGGGCTTGCCTGCACCGAGTGCTTCACGGATCTTTGCGCGGGAACGTGTTCCCGCCGCCCGCAGCCCGAAATGCCGCAGACAGATGCCGAGCGTGAGAAAACACGAGCCCCAGAAGCCGAACATCACGCGGAAGCGCTCCATATACCGCGCCGTTTCGCAGAAATCGGCACTCCCGCGCACCAGAAGCTGCGCATTGTAAACGGCAATGACCTCGCAGCCGCTGTAACTGACCGTCGAACAGCCGTATTTCATCTTTGCGAGTGCACCGAGCCCCTGCCCGTTCAGCGGTCCGTCCGGCAGACGGATCTGTTGATTATGCCGCAGATTGCGCCTTGGAAAATACCCCATACGCTTCCCCTTTACTGTGGCTTAGTTGCCGTCCTCATTCAGCATATCCTGCAAAGAATACTGCTTTTCCGGTGTTCCCTCCGGTACGGGGACGCCGAGATGCTCGTAGGCAAGCCGCGTGACACAGCGCCCGCGCGGGGTACGTGCCAGCATGCCAAGCTGCATCAGATAGGGCTCGCAGACATCCTCCAGCGTCACGGCTTCCTCGCCGATCGCCGCCGCAAGCGTTTCCAGTCCGACCGGTCCGCCGCGGTAGCCGCGGATCATCATGTCCAGCATCCGGATATCCAGCTTGTCGAGTCCGAGCTCGTCGATCTCCAGCCGTTCCAGCGCGAGCCTTGTCACGCGCCGGTCGATCACGCCGTTGCCCATCACGTCCGCGAAATCACGCACACGCTTCAGCAGTCTGTTCGCAATACGCGGCGTGCCGCGGGAACGCTTCGCAAGCTCCATCGCGCCCTCCGCTTCACACGGGATATCCAGCAGCATTGCGCTGCGCCGGATGATATCGCAGAGCTGTTCGGGCGTGTAGAGCTCCAGTCTCTGCACGATGCCGAAGCGGTCGCGCAGCGGCGGTGTCAGCTGTCCGGCTCTGGTGGTCGCGCCGACCAACGTGAAGGGCTGCAGATCCACGCGGATGCTCCGCGCAGAAGGTCCCTTGCCGATCATAATATCCAGCGCGCGGTCTTCCAGCGCGGGATAGAGGATCTCCTCCACCGCACGCGAAAGCCTGTGGATCTCATCGACAAACAGCACATCGCCGCGTCCGAGATTCGTGAGCAGTGCCGCCAGATCGCCCGGCTTTTCGATCGCCGGACCGGAGGTGATGCGCAGGTTCACGCCCATTTCATAGGCGATGATGCCCGAAAGCGTCGTCTTGCCGAGTCCGGGCGGCCCGTACAGCAGCACATGATCCAGCGGATCACCGCGCCGCTTCGCCGCTTCGATATAGACCGCAAGATTCTCCTTGACCTGATCCTGCCCGATATAGTCCTTCAATGATTTCGGGCGCAGCGAGATCTCCATCTCGCCGTCCTGCGGGATCATCTCCGGCGTGGATATGCGGGCATCAAATTCTTCCTCAAACTGCGGTGTACCTGTTTGTATCATGCCGATCTCCCATCAGCGTTCAAAGAAACGCTTTTTCCGAATATAAAACGGTTCGATGCCCTCGATCGCCTTTTTCGCCGCCTTTTCCTCAAGGCTGATGAACACAAGGCTGTCGCCGGATTTCGTATAGCTCTGCATATATTTTGAGAGCGGGAAAAAGAGCTTGCGCGTGTTGCCGTTCATATCGAACACGAACAGGATCTGCGGACGCTCACAGCCGCGGATCATCTCCACGAGATAGGCGCTGTCCACGTTCGCCTGCCGCGCCAGATAGCGCGTGATCGGCCGCAGCAGGTGGTCAACATTCTTCTGACACTGCCGGTATTCGATCGTCTCCTCCTCCTTCATCGAGATCGCAGGAATATTGAGATTCCGCGCAACCATCAGGATGCTCTTGAGCTCCTGCGAGGAAAATTCCTTGCCGAAGGAATTGGGATTCAGCACCGCGTTTGCCGACTGGATCAGGTCAAACAGACGCAGACAGTTCAGCTTGTAGCAATGCACATACCGCTTCGCAAACTGCTGAAGCGAACGGTAGCTCGTGAAAAACGGGATAAAGATGTCGCCGTCGGGGTTCTGTGTGGTAACGAGTTCCATCGAAATACCGCCGTTGATCTTATCCTGTTCCACAGGCTTTTTGCAGATGACATAGACATCGCTTTTGATGAGCATTTGCAGAAACAGCGAGCGTTTCTCCGGTTTGGTAATCGCTTCCTTCAAAAGTTCATCGAGATTCATAGCGTAAGCCCCCTTTGTTTTTGTTTCATTATATATTCCTGTTCATCCACGCTGTCTGCATGGGATCAGTTCAGGCCCATCTCCAGGGATTCGTTCAGTGCGGTGATGATATCCTTCGTCTCACCCTCGTTGACCTGTTTCGGATACGAACCGATCTTATTTTCCTTCGTTCTGACAGCAGCTGCTTTGCAGACTCCGGCAGTGCAGGCGAGGCGCACCTCATCCAGCTCTGTGATATCCCCATAATATGTGGCAATCTTATACTTCATATATTCCTCCGGATTGGATCTGTCGGGTACGTAACCCTGTTTCTGATATTTCTCAAATTCAGAGCCCATCCAGGTATAGTGCGTATTGTCGGTCAGCTTTTGAATATCAATATCCTCGCTGTCCATATCGGTCAGCGCAGCGTCAGCCGCATTGCGGACGCTTTTTGCACCGATGTTCGCGTCGATTTTGATATTCTTTTTCGTTTCCTGTTTTTCTTTCTCTTCCGTCGGGATCGGGTAAGAACCGGTCACGCCCTTCTGCGTTACGACGATGATCGCCGTGCAGCAGCCTTTTTCAATTGTCGGACGGATCTCGGCGAGCTTTGTGACATCGCTGTAATACATCGCGATCTTGTATTTCAGGAGCTCCTCCAGATTGGAGTTGTCCTTCGGCTTCGCGCTGCCGGCGTCTGCATACTTCTCAAAATCAGATCCCTTCCAGACATAGCTGCTCTTCAGCTGATCGATCTTGTAATCTTCGCAGTCCATATCGGTCAGCGCCGAATTGATCGCGTTGTATACGGATTTTGCATTGGTGTTCGCAATGGTCTGCTGTGATCTGCTGAGCGTGTCGAGCATGGAACTCAGGAACGAAATGAAGAAGTCGATCTTCCACTCGCCCTTCCGGCAGATCACCGGCAGAGTCATGGAAGAATCCTCTTCGTCAAACTCGCCGTCTTCGTCAGAGATCTGCACCTCCGCCAGCACTACCTGCGAAATGCTTGTCAGGATCGAGCCCACTGTTTCAAACTTCTCCAGATTCTCCTGCTCGCCGGACTTCTTCATCTCAGCAAGTGACTCTTCGTATTTCTCCTGCAGTCTGACATAATCATCCATGCCCTCGTTTTTCACTCCGACGAATTTATAGCGCAGCTTGCCGGTTTCTTCGCCGTCCAGATTGCCGAACATTTCCTGCACCCATTCCTTGTTGGTCATGGGCTTATAGTCTTCATCCGTTTTCTCGGCAATCACTTTATAATCGTCAAAATTGATCGCGTTGTAGATCTTGTCGTAGTCCTTCGTGATGACGCCCTCCATGAAATCCGTGACGACCTTTTTCACTGCCTCGATGTCCGCATTCGCGAGCGGTGCTGCTGCGGACGAGGCGGCTGCCGAAGTAACGACATTCTCCGGAATGGTAATCGTGATGGCTGCGGTTCCGTCAACAGTCGTTGTGGTGCCCGCAGCAGATGTTGCCGCCCCAAGCTCCGCCGTTGTTTCGGATCCGCTTCCGGATGCTGCGGGCGCCGCTGCCGTACCGGTGATCTCCGTGACATTTGCGGAAGTCTCTCCGCTGTTCGTTGAATTTGCACATCCTGTCAGCATCAGTGCTGCCAGCACACCGGACAATACACGCGTATGCTTCATGTTCTTCCTCCCGATACTATATATATTCATTTGTTATAAGCCGCTTCTGCTTTGTTTGTATTATTTCTTCTCCTGCTTTTTCTTTGCCTGCTCTTTGGCATGTGCAAAGGCTTCGTCCAGAGAAGAAAACTTCAGATCGTCGTCTTCGCTCGGCGCACACCAGATAAAGCCGTCCTTGCGCTGCGCCGCAACTGCCAGGCAGTCATCCTCCGAAAGCAGGAACCGGATCTCTGCATAATCGGCAAGATCTTCACACCGTTTATGCACCTGATACCGGAGATTCTCCATCGGATCGTTCTTGTATTTTTCCTCCGGTTCCTTGCTGTTTTCGAGCATATCCGCCTTCCAGACGATATCGCGGTTTTCAAGCACGGATGCACTGGTAATATTCTTCTTCACATTCTTATATGCATATTTGAACGACGAACGCAGCGCTGTCACATCGTCCTGCTTCTGCTCAAGGACCTCCTCACGCGTCAGGGGCATACCCGCAAGCTTGCAGACGAACAGATCGACCTTCCATTCACCGTTCTGGCAGAAGAGTGCAATGCCGTCGGAATCCGCATCGCCGTAAGCATCCACGTAATCCATCTCCACCGTAACAATATCGGTCACGCCGGAGGCCATCGACATGAACTCAGCTATCTGCTGCTTTTCGTCGCTTTGCATATCTGCAAGCTCATCGTTGAATTCCGCAAACATCTCGTCATATTTTTTGAGCAGGTCCTGTCTTCTTGCGCTGTAAGAGATCTTGTAGGAAGCAAAATCCTCAGGATCGATCGAATCAAACGCTTCTTTTTCGTAGTCCTTTGCTGAGGTATCTCCCATCAGCGCTTTCATAAAGGCAATATACGCCTTGAAATTCGTCACACGATAGATCGTATCGTGGTCTTCTTTTTTCATAGCGGTGATCAGCTCGTCGATTACCTTTCGCTGTGCATCATTGAGCGTGATCTCCTCAAATTCCGGACCGGCACTGACCGTCGGCTTCACTGCCGGCTTTGTGGTCTGTGCGGCAGCTTTTGTCGTCTGCGCAAGCTGCGTTCCGGCGGAATTGCCCGCTGTTGTCTGCGCAGCGTCCGAGGATGCGGCAGACAGCACAGTTGTCGTGACCGTTGTCATTGAGGAAAGCGCCGGCGAAGCAGTCGATGCTGTCTGCGAAACAGCTTCCGATCCCGCCGAAACAGAGGAGACGGCCGTTTCCGATCCGGCAGAGGTCTCCGTTTCAGACGCTGTTGTTGCGGCGGCTGCCGTAGTCTGCGGCACCGTGGTTTCTGACGACGGAACAGAACTGTCTGTCTGATTGCTGCACGCCGTCAGCAGCATTGCCGCCATTGCAATTGCAAGAATGCGATCACGTTTCATGATTCTCTCCTTCGGCTGCATTTCAGAAGATGAAATGCATTCCTTCTTCGTACTTCTGCGTCTTACCGTCTTCAATTGCCTCATCCAGCGAGTCGTAGGTCAGCTGCGCCGGATAGCCCTGGATCAGCCCGCTTTCATCCATCAATGCAACCACAACGCATTCGCTGTCAATCCAGATGCGGATCTCGCTGACTCCGTTTTCCGGATGCAGATACGCTTCCTTTGCAGCATACCGCAGATATTCGGACGATGCCTTGTTCTGCGGCGCCTTCTCCGGTGCGTTTTCGATCTGGCTGCCCTTCCATGTGATGACCTTGTTCATGATCGGAGAGGCGTCGCCGCCTTCCTTTTTGATCTCCGCAACCGTCATTACACAGACTGCATAAAGCTTGTTCAAAAAGCTTTCATTCTCCATTTTGCGCTCGCGCAAGGATACTTTCAGGTCTGCATCATCAGCAATCACTGCGTCGACATGCCAGCTGCCGTCCTTCTGATAAAGCAGGAAGCCGGTCGCATAATCGTCCGACTCATCATCGAACGCAATATCGACCGAGAAAAAATTCTCATAGCCGCTGAGTGTATCCAGCAGTTCTCTGACCATCGCCAGCTGGTTCGCATCACTCGTCTCGTTCAGCAGTGTTTTTCCCTCTTCCAGCACATTCTGATAGTACTTGATCAGGTCAGGGCGCTTTCCCGCATTCACGATCCGGTAGGTCTTATGTTCAAGGTTCTCCATATATTCAATATAGTCTTCCTTGAGGTCTTCCTTCTCCGAATCCTGATGCTCTTCCGCAATGCGAATCACATCTGCCATATTGGTCAGATTCACGCAGGCATCCATATCCTGCCGTCTGATCGCATCCAGATAGGTCTCCAGCACACGCTGCTGATCCGCAGTCAGCACATCCGACGCATTCAGGGACGTTTTCTGTGCAGTGGTCGCCGTAGTCTGTGCGTTGGTCTGCGCAGTGGTCTGTACGGAGGATGCAGTTGCGGTGCTGCCGGCGTTCCCCATGCTGACCGCTGTCGTCTTTGTCTGCGGTGCAGTCTCTGTCGGGAACGCAATCGTAACAGTAATTTTCGATACTTTCGTTTCCTGCGCACTTGTTCCGGTTGTGTCTGCTGTCGTTTCTGCCGCCGAAACAGTTGTCTGTGCCGTTGTTTCCGGAGCGGAATCTTCCGGCTTCTTGTCATCCGAGCACGCTGTCAGCAATGCCGCCGCCAGCAGGAACGGGATATATTTTTTCATGCAAAGTCTCCTGATTATTTTCTTGCAAAAACCATCGCGAATTCCAGATTCAGCCTGTCGCGGTTCTGCTCAAATTCATATTCACAGTCCAGCGGATGCGGCCATGTGCCGTAGCCGATGTAATTCAGTGCGCCGTTTTCGCTGTGGAACACATCATTCTGCGTCACCGCCGCGCTCACCGCACCGTCCTTGATCACGATGCTGAACTGCTCCATTTCCTTGATCGAGCTGTCCTTTTCGTACAGCTTTGCGAGAAATGTCTGATAGATTTCCTCTTTCGTTGTGGGCGTATGCGCAGCTGCCTTCGCCTCGCACAGTGCGCGGCTCGTGAACGTCTGCGTTCCCTCCAGCATAGAGATATCCTGCTCTGCCTTTTTCATCTCCATGAGGACACGGCTGCCGGCGATTGCCGTTCTGCTCGCCGCATCGTTGCAGAGGTCGATCTCCGCCGCAGAGAGCCGCGGCCGCATGACCTCCAGACAATGCATATCCGCAGCCCACTGTCCGTCCTTGCTGATGACGTAGAATTCTGCGTGATATTCATCGTTAGAACCTTCATACTGCGCGGTGTACTCCACTTCACAGACCGCGTCGAGCGTTTCAAAGAGCGGAACGCCCGCGCCGTATTTCGGTGAAGAGGATCCCGCACGAAATGCCTTTGTATCATCATAAAGCGCGGTATATTCGCCGGCGATCTCCGGCCGCAGATCACAGCGGCGGATCGTGTAGGCGCTCATCGCCGCATACTGCCGGAGCGTCTGCTCTGTTGAAAGTCCCGCGCCGAGATTATCTGTCAGTCCGATGGTCGAATAGCCGATCATGTCGTCCTGATTGCCTTTTTTGCAGGCATACAGGAAGCTCTCCGCGACGTCCCGTGCCGGATCGCCGGTGCTTTTCGGCGCACAGCCCGTCAGCAGCAGTACACCGCCCATCAGCATGCCAAATGCTTTCTTCAATCCATCACCCCATTACGTCCCGATGATGCATGTCTGCACCGTTATTTGAACATATTTTTGCCGAGCGAGAGCAGTGCAAGCCGGATCAGCTCCGATGCCGGCTGTGACGCATCCAGCGCCGCCAGCGCACCCGCTGCCTCCGTCTGCGAATAGCCGAGCACACAGAGCGCCGCCATCGCCTCGTCGATATTGCCGCCGCCCGTCACGGCAGGCACTGAGGGGAGTCCCGCTGCCGCCGCACTCTGCGCGACCTTGTCCTTGAGCTCCAGCACGATCCGCTGTGCGGTCTTCGCGCCGATGCCCTTGACCTTTGTAAATGCCTTATAATCTCCCGCCGCGACAGCCAGTGCAAAGCGGTCGGCAGTGAAATCCGAAAGGATCGCCAGCGCTGCCTTCGGGCCAATGCCCGAAACACCCGTCAGCTGGTCGAAGCAGCTGCGCTCCGCCGCGGTCGAAAAGCCGTACAGCGCGACCTCATCCTCGCGGACGGTCATGCGCGTATAGAGCATCCCCGTTTCACCGACGCTTCCCGCGGCGGCGGCGGTCTGGATGCTCGTGCGGCATGCATAGCCGATCCCGCCGCATTCGATCACGACCAGATTCGGCTCCTTGCGGCAGATCTCGCCGCGCAGATGATCTATCATACCAAATTCCTCACTGTTTTAATAATCCGGCTTTGCGCAGTGCCCGTGACAGATGGCGATGGCAAGCGCGTCCGCCGTATCATCGGGCTTCGGGATCTCCGAAAGATGCAGGATGCGGCGCGTCATATCCATGACCTGCCGCTTTTCCGCCTTGCCGTAGCCCGTCACCGCCGATTTGACCTGCAGCGGTGTATATTCCGCGACCGGCACATTGTTCTGGCGGCACGCAAGCAAAATCACGCCGCGTGCCTCCGCAACCTTGATACCCGTCGTCTTATTCTGCCCCATGAAAAGCTCCTCGATCGCCATTGCCTGCGGCCGGTGCTTTTTCAGGAGATAGCACATATCATCGTAGATCTGTGTCAGTCTGTCCAGGAAATCCGATTCGGGCTGCGTCAGGATCGCACCGTACTCCACGGTTTTGAATGCGTTTCCCTGATAATCCACCACGCCGAAGCCGATGATCGCATAGCCCGGATCAATGCCAATGATCCGCATCCGAGATTCTCCCACCTTATATTATACCATGAACGGCGCGTCGATTGCAAGTGAATTCACAAAAAAATAACGATTTTCTATCCGTTTTTTGATTTTTGTATGCGTTTATCCGCATACATGCGCTCGTCGGCAATATTATAGACCTCTGTAAAGTTTGTGCCCTCGCTCCATACCGCAAGACCTGCCGCACAGCTGTACGGCGATGCCGCAAATGCCTTGCGGATATCCTCCACGGATGCCTGCGCCGTTTCCGGCGTGACGCGGCGGTAGAGCACCGCAAATTCGTCGCCGCCGAAGCGGTAAAGATAGCAGTGCTTCGGCAGATATTTTTCGATGATCCGCGCCGCCGTCACGATCGCCGCGTCACCCGCCGCATGGCCATCAACATCGTTGATCTGCTTCAGGTTATTGAGGTCGAATTCGCAGAACGCCGTGATCTCCGACTCGTGATACTTTCCCAGATTGTTAAAGAACGTCATGCGGTTGAAGGCGCCCGTGAGATTGTCCCGCTTGAAATGCTCGGTATGCAGATAGAGATAGTAAAACGTGAGCATCAGCATCACCGCCGCAACCAGCACGCCGCGTGTCCTGAGCACATTCTCTGCCAGCACCGCCACGCAGACCGCTCCGAGCGCGATATACATGAGCAGCGCTTCGTCTCTGTGACCGAGCTTGCTCCGCTTCCGCGCAATGCCCACCACACAGAAGAAATAGATAAAGCCGATCACATCCGAAATATACGAAACCGGATACCGGTGCAGCACATTCGCGCTGTCAATCCAGACGATCTTATCCGTGAACAGGATGCACAGCACAAGCAGCGCATTCGCAATCGACGGGATATACAGCAGGATTCGCTGTTTTTTCGTCACATTCCCGCGCAGAAAGATGAACACGCTCGTCATCAGCACCGTGATGCGCAGAATATAGCCGGACATGACTGCATATTTGTAGACCGGACAAACCTTGCTGAGACTCGAACAGTAAAACTCAATATTGTCCGAGACCGTCAGCAGCATCTGCACAACCAGCGACCGGCGGAATACCTTGTTAATGTTATGGTCGAAGGCATCGTTTGTGTGCATGAAGATCAGCAGATATCCAAGCACCATCAGCGCCACAAAATCGACCTGTATGAGCTGTGCCAGAAATCCCATGTCCGCAGCCCCCTTTTGGTAAATGCATTACGAATTACAATGTCATTTGTCCGACGATCTCCAGTTCCTTTGCCATCAGTCCGACCGCCGGGATATTTTTAACGATGTATTTTTCCAGCTGACGCATCTGCTCGCTGTCCAGCTCGCTCGCTTCCTCCAAAACCGCATTTTTCGCCTTCAGCGTCATAACCTGCACGCCAATGGAATCGCGCGTGGTTTTGGGCAGCAGCATCGCCGTGTGGAAGATGATCGCACGGGCATTGCTCGACCGCAGCAGCACATTGCCGTCCTCCCGCATAAAGAGGATCTGCACGATCGGGCTCTTTGCGGAATATGCGTTCGCCAGCTTTTTGCGGTTTGTCTTGGTCGCATACGCCGAAAGCGGCACCTTTGCGATCTTGCCGTTCGCGAAGCAGAAGAGCATGAAGCCCTCGTAATTCTCCGTGGCGACCATATATTTCACGCGCTCACCGTCATCAAAGCCCAGCTTGACCGGAACATAGTCGCCCAGAACACTCGCCTTCGTATCGTCGAACGCACTCGCTCTGGTCTTGTAGACCTGTGCCTGGTCGGTGAAGAACAACAGTTCGGTCTTGTTGTTTGCATTCTTCTGCTGGAGCATCATGTCGCCCTCTTTCAGCTTCTGCTCGCTGCTCATGCGCAGGCTCTGGGGCGTGATCTTCTTGAAATAGCCCTCCGCCGAAAGAAACAGATGCACGGGATAATCCGGCGTATCGTCCTCGGAATCGGTCTCCGGCTCGTCCGCCATATCATAAATGAGCGTCTTGCGCGGCTCGCCGTATTTCTTTGCGACCGCCTCCAGCTCTTTGATCATGATCTTGCGGATCTTCTTCACATCTGCAAGGATATCGTTCAGCTCTTCGATCTCCTGCCGCAGCTGTTCGATCTCCTTGGTGCGGTTGAGGATGTATTCGCGGTTGAGGTGGCGCAGCTTGATTTCCGCAACGTATTCTGCCTGCACTGCGTCGATGCCGAATCCGATCATGAGGTTGGAGACGACCTCGGATTCCTCCTCCGTCTCGCGCACGATCTTGATCGCCTTATCGATATCCAGCAAAATCTTTTCGAGACCTTCCAGCAGATGCAGCTTGTCCATCTTCTTGTGCAGATCGAAATACACTCTCCGGCGGATGCATTCCGTGCGGAACGCGATCCATTCCTCCAGAATTTCGCCCACACCCATGACCTTCGGCATGCCTGCAATCAGAATATTGAAATTGCAGGAAACCGTATCCTGCAGCGGTGTCAGGCGGAACATCTTCTGCATGAATCTGTCCGGATCCACGCCGCGTTTCAGGTCGATTGTGTACTGGAAGCCGTTGATGTCGATCTCGTCGCGGTGATTGGAGATCTCGCGGATCTTGCCGTCCTTGACGAGCTCCGCCACCTTTTCGATGATCGCTTCGATGGTTGTGGTATACGGAATCTGCGTCACTTCGATGCAGTTGTCTTCCTTGTTGTAGCGCCACTTTGCACGGAGCTTGATGCTGCCGTGGCCGGTGTCATAGATGCGGCGCAGTTCTTCCTCGTCATAGATCATGTACGCGCCCGTCGGGAAATCCGGGCCCTTGAGCGTGCTCAGGATATCGTGCTCCGGATTTTTGAGCAGCGCAATGGTGGTTTCACAGACCTCCGCCAGATTGAACGGGCAGACGTTGCTCGCCATCGAGACCGCAATGCCCACGTTCGCATTGACCAGAACAGTCGGGAATGTGGCAGGCAGCAGCATCGGTTCTTCCGTCGTGTTGTCGTAGTTCGGCGTGAAATCGACGGTTTCCTTGTCGATATCCGAGAAGAGCTCCGCCGCGATCGGTGCGAGCTTCACTTCCGTGTATCGCGGCGCAGCACACTGCATATCACGGGAATACACCTTGCCGAAGTTGCCCTTGCTGTCCACATACGGATGCAGCAGGGATTCGTTGCCGCGTGCCATACGCACCATTGTTTCATAGATCGCGGCGTCGCCGTGCGGATTCAGACGCATGGTCTGTCCGACGACGTTCGCAGACTTGGTTCTCGCACCGGTCAGCAGTCCCATCTTGTACATGGTGTAGAGCAGCTTTCTGTGCGAGGGCTTGAAGCCGTCGATCTCCGGCAGCGCACGGGATACGATCGCGCTCATCGCATACGGCATAAAGTTTTTGCGGAGGGTTTCGGTGATGCGTTCCTCAACGGTCAGCCCCGCACCCTCAATATATGCATTGTTGGGATTCGCCTGCTTGACGGGCTCATCCTTCTTCTTTCTTGGCAAATCAATCGCTCCTTTTTGATAATGAGAAATGTGGAATGAGGAATGGAGGTATCGGCTGCGCCGATGAATCCGCAATCAGGACTTTCTCAGTCCTCTTTCTGCAGCTCTTTTTTAACTGTTTTCGTGGATGCAGCCAGAAGCCGAAAGAGTTCCTCACAGTCAGATGAAATGGATAAAAACATTTTTTCATCCAGATAACCGCACGCATAAAGCAATTCCAGCCAGTATTTTGTTTCTGCACACTCTTTATATGCGATATACAGTTTGGATGCAAAATCTCTCTTGCTGATTGCACATTCTGCTTCTGCAAGATTTGCACCGATACTCGTTCCGGAACGCAACACCTGCTTTGACATCACATATTCTCTGTTTGCTGTCAAAAAACGATAGAGATTCACAATCCGGATTGCAAAAGATTTACTTTTTTGTTTTGCAATATTCTCTTTCATGATGAATGCTCCTTATGAAATGAAGAATGTGACAGGCAGCATCATTCCTCTTTTCTCTTTTCTCATTCCTCACTTATTACGAAATGTCCGCGAGATCAAGATATTCGCCGCCGTGTTCGGAGATATAGTCCTTGCGGGCAGAGATGTTGTCGCCGAGCAGCATATCGAACATTGAAAACGTCGCTTCGGCATCCTCCGGCGTCACGCGAATGATCCGGCGGGTTTCGGGATTCATCGTCGTCAGCGCCATCATGTCTGCCTCGTTCTCACCGAGACCTTTGGAGCGCTGAAGCGTATATTTCTTGTTTCCGATCATCTGCAGGATCTTTACGCGCTCCTTTTCGTCATACGCAAAATAGGTGCGCTCCTTTGTGGTGATCTCAAACAGCGGCGATTCCGCGATATAGACAAATCCCTCGCGGATCAGTGTCGGACAGAGCCGGAAGATCATCGTCAGAATGAGCGTGCGGATGTGGAATCCGTCTTCGTCGGCATCCGTACAAATCACGATCTTGTTCCAGCGCAGATTGTCGAGATTGAAGGTCTGGAGCTCCTTGTTCGCTTTGGTCGTAACCTCCACGCCGCAGCCGAGCACCTTGAGCAGATCCGTGATGATCTCACTCTTGAAAATACGCGCATAATCCGCTTTCAGACAGTTCAGGATCTTACCGCGCACCGGGATGACCGCCTGAAATTCCGCGTCACGCGCCATTTTGACGGAACCGAGTGCGGAATCGCCCTCCACGATATAAAGTTCGCGGCGGGAGATATCCTTCGTGCGGCAGTCCACGAATTTCTTGACCGAATTGGTGATGTCGATCGTGCCGGTCAGCTTCTTTTTGAGATTGAGACGCGTCCGTTCCGCATTCTCTCGGGAACGTTTGTTCACAAGTACCTGTTCCGCAATCCGGATCGCATCGTCCGGATTCTCCGTGAAATAGACCTCCAGCTGATGCTTCAGGAATTCGAGCATTGCCTCATAAATAAAGCGGTTCGTGACCGCCTTCTTGGTCTGGTTCGCATAGGAAGCCACAGTCGAGAAATTGGAGGACACCAGCACAAGGCAGTCCTGAATATCCTGAAAGTCGATCTTGCCTTCATTTTTCTGGTATTTATTGCCGTTCTTGAGGTAAGTGTCGATCGCCGTCTTGAATGCGCGCTTCACTGCATCGTCCGGCGCACCGCCGTGTTCCAGCCAGCTTGAATTATGATAGTATTCCAGCTTCTGCACCTGATTGGAAAACGCAAACGCCACTGAAATTTTCAGCTTGTATTCCGGACGGTCGGCACGGTCGCGGCCCTTGCGGTCGCACTGCCAGAACTGTACCGGCGTGATCGGCTTTTCGCCGATGATCTCGTTGACATAATCCACGATGCCGTTTTCGTAGAAGAATTCGGTCGATTCAAATTTTCCGGGCGCAGTCTCGTTTTTGTAGACAAACACCACGTTCGGATTGACCACCGCCTGCCGTTTCAGCACATCCCTGAACCATTCATCCGTCACAGCGATATCCGTGAAGACCTCCAGATCCGGTTTCCAGTGTGTTTTCGTACCGGTCTGCTTCCGGGCAGAGGGCTCTTTTTTGAGTCCGCCGATGTTGAAGCCCTTTTCAAAGTGCAAATCGTACTGCTGCCCGTCGCGGATGACCGTAACATCCATATATTCTGACGCGCACTGCGTCGCACACAGACCAAGTCCGTTCAAACCGAGCGAATAGGCGTAGGAATCACCGTCCGCATCATATTTTCCGCCCGCGTACAGCTCACAGTAGACCAGATCCCAGTTATAGCGCTCCTCGCCGGGGTTCCAGTCCACCGGACAGCCTCTGCCGAAATCCTCCACCTCGATCGAATGGTCGAGAAAGCGCGTCACGATGATCTTTTTGCCGAATCCGGCTCTCGCTTCGTCGATCGAGTTTGTAATCACTTCAAAAACAGAGTGGGCGCAGCCGTCCAGGCCGTCCGAACCGAAAATGACCGACGGACGCTTGCGCACCTTATCCGGACCTTTGAGCATGGATATGCTCTCATTGCCGTATTCCTGCTGTTTCTTTGCCATAGGTATGATAGCCCCTTCCTGTAATTCGCAAAACTGCATATAGAATTATTATACCATATCCCGGCGCAAAAGTAAAGAGAAACTCGCACGATATGCAATATTCCTTGAAATTCCGGCAGATTTGTGATATAATAAAGCATATACGCTCACTATGCAAAGGAGTCTCTCTCATGCCAGACTGGTTTATTCAGGGCATCGGCTTTGTCGCCGTCGCCGTGTTCATCCTGTCCTATCAGATCCGCTCAAACCGCCGTCTCTTTCTGCTGCAGCTGATCGGCTCGGCGCTGTTCTGTCTGCAATTCTGCCTGCTGGACGCAAAAAGCGGCTGCCTGAGCCTTGCCGTGAACATTCTGCGCAATGCGCTGATGATGAAATACAAGGATTGGGCATGGGTGCGGCAGAAATGGTGCCCCGCTGTGATCATACTGCTGTTCACCGCAGTCCTGCTGGCAACGTGGAACGGGCCGGTCAGCCTGCTGGCATTCACGGCGTCTGTCTCCAGCACAGCTGCCTACTGGTCAGACAGCCCTCGCCGGATCCGCATGGTCAATCTGGTCTGTGCATCGCCGTGCTGGCTGATCTACGATGTGATTGTCTGTTCACTGGCCGGCATCGTCAGTGAGAGCATCACGATTCTTTCGATTCTCATTTCGTTCATCCGCTTCGGCTGGAAAGGGCTGGAACGCGACAGCGCATAAAACGAACCCGCATCTCCGTTTTCCGGGGATGCGGGATTTTTTATTGTGCGGTCTTCTCAAACGTCACGGTCTGTGCTTTCATGGAAATCGTTCCGACCTGAAAGCCGTATGCGGTCAGTTCTTTTTTATATGTCAGAAAAGAATGGTTGATCGGCACGCCGGCAATGGCTGCGATCTCCGCAAAGGTCAGCTGAAAGCGGTCTGTGCCGTTTTCTCTGATCCAGTTCCAAAGAGGCGCATATTTGCTCATATCGGGGATGCCTCCTTCGTCTTTCAGATTTTCACTTGTTCGCGACAAAATTCACAACATTGGAGATCAGCTTCACATACCACGGCAGCAGCACCTTCCGTGCATTTTTCAGCTCTTTGCGGATCTGGATATGCTGCGGGCAGTGCTTCTCACATTTGCCGCACTCCACACATCTGGTCATATCGCTGCGCTTTTTCTTGAACGATGTGACCTGGATATATTCGCGGCGCACCGAATTGAGCCGGTCGACTGCCGTCCGGTTATACGCATTGAACGCCATCGGGATATCCACGCCGCGCGGACACGGCATGCAGTAGCGGCAGCC
>JAFZPL010000213.1 GCA_017550355.1 Oscillospiraceae bacterium
AGGGTTCTGCCCGTGCCGCCGCCGGAAGCAACAGAGAAGTACTTCTTGCCTGCATCGGTGCGCTCCTTCTTGTAGGTGCCTGCGACCGGGTGCTGGAAGCGGGTGGGGTTGGTGGAGTTGCCGGTGATGGAGACATCGACGTTCTCCTTCCACATGATTGCAACGCCCTCGGTAACATCATTTGCACCGTAGCAGTTGACCTTTGCGCGGAGGCCTTCGGAGTATGCCTTACGGAAGACTTCCTTGACCTCGCCGGTGTGGTAATCCATCTCGGTCTCAACATAGGTGAAGCCGTTGATTCTTGCGATGATCTGTGCAGCGTCCTTGCCCAGACCGTTCAGGATGACGCGCAGCGGCTTCTTGCGAACCTTGTTTGCCTTCTCAGCAATACCGATTGCGCCTTCAGCAGCCGCGAAGGACTCGTGACCTGCCAGGAATGCGAAGCACTCGGTGTCTTCCTCGAGCAGCATCTTGCCGAGGTTGCCGTGACCGAGACCGACCTTGCGCTGGTCAGCAACGGAGCCCGGGATGCAGAATGCCTGCAGGCCTTCGCCGATTGCAGCAGCAGCATCAGCAGCTCTGGTGCAGCCCTTCTTGATTGCAATTGCGCAGCCGACGGTGTAAGCCCACTTTGCGTTCTCAAAGCAGATCGGCTGGATGCCTTCCACGAGCTTGTAGATATCGAGACCCTTTGCCTTGCAGACCTCAGCACACTCCTCGATGGAGCCGATGCCGTATTCCTTCAGCACAGCGAGGATCTGCTTTTCTCTTCTCTCATAGGATTCAAACAGTGCCATTGTACAACGCCCTCCTTATTCTTTTCTCGGATCGATCAGCTTGACTGCATCTGCAACTCTGCCGTACTGACCCTGTGCCTTTTCAAAAGCGGTGTTTGCGTCGTCGCCGGCCTTGATGAAGTCCATCATCTTGCCGAAGTTGACAAACTTGTAGCCGATGATCTCGTTATCCTCGTTGAGTGCGAGCTTGGTGACGTAGCCGTCGGTCATTTCGAGGTAACGCGGGCCCTTTGCGAGCGTGCCGTACATGGTACCGACCTGGGAACGGAGGCCCTTGCCGAGATCCTCAAGACCTGCGCCGACCACGAGACCGCCCTCAGAGAATGCAGACTGGGATCTGCCGTAAACGATCTGGAGGAAGAGCTCTCTCATTGCGGTGTTGATTGCATCGCAGACGAGGTCGGTGTTGAGTGCTTCGAGGATGGTTCTGCCGGGAAGGATCTCAGAAGCCATTGCTGCGGAATGGGTCATACCGGAACATCCGATCGTCTCGACCAGAGCCTCCTGGATCACGCCCTCCTTGACGTTCAGCGTGAGCTTGCAGGTGCCCTGCTGCGGAGCACACCAGCCCACACCATGTGTAAAGCCGGAGATATCCTTGATCTCCTTTGCCTTGACCCACTTTGCCTCCTCCGGGATCGGAGCTGCGCCGTGTGCTACGCCCTGTGCGATCGGGCACATCGTTTCAACTTCGTGTGAATAGATCATGCATTTTACTCCTTTCTGCTCTTTGGCAAAAAACATAAAATTGGCGGAACAGTGCACGGATCCGCCCGGCAGCGGGTTATCCGCACACACCCAGACTATTATAACACGATTCCTGCAAAAAATCAAGCCCCCACTTTTGAAATCGCACAAACAACATCCGCCGCCATACAGATGCATGGCGGCGGTGTGAATGATGACAGGAATTATTCGGCTGCGGGCTCCAGAACGGCGTAATTGCCGTCCTCGCGGCGGTACACCACGTTCATCGCGCCGTCCTCTCCGTTGAGGAAGAGGAAGAAAGAGTGACCAAGCATATTCATCTGCAGGATTGCTTCGTCCACGCTCATCGGGCGCAGCTGGAAGGTCTTCTTGCGGATGACATTGTATTCGGTCTGCTCTTCAACGGTATCAGTGAAGGAATCCGGCGAAAGTGCGCTCTCCTTAATGCGCTTGCCGAGTTTCGTCTTGTTCTTGCGGATCTTGCGGATGATCTTGTCGATGGCGAGATCCAGCGCGTCGTTCTTGTCAACAGCGCTCTGCTCTGCGCGGTAGATCATGCTGCCTGCGCGGACGGTCAGTTCCGTGACGATCTGTCCCTTCTGCTCCGCGAGCGTAATCTTCGCCTCGGCTTCATCCTCGAAGAACTTGTCAAGCTTCTGATTCAGTTTCTTTTCTGCATACTCCGAAAAACTCGGGCCGATCTGGATTTTTTTTGCCATAATGTTCAGTTTCATGTGCGTTCCTCCTTTTTTCCGGAGCCGCGCTCCGGTTTGGTAACTCTATTATAGCACAGATTGATAAAAAATGTCCAGAGGTTTTTGGAAATATGGTGAAATTTATTTTTGATTTTTTATTAAATATTTCTTGCGCCCGATCCGCGGCATGTTCCGGCTCTCCGGATCATACAGCAGTTCGGGCGCAGATACATATTCCGGATCCTGAAAACGGTTATTTGCGGCGGTTCGGCTTTGCCTGCTTCTGTTCGTACATGCGGGAATCGCTGATGCGAAGAAAGTCGTCCAGTCTGCCGCTGCCGTCGGTCATGGTGAGAAATGTGCCGAAGCTCAGATCCATTTCGTAGGACTTTTTGGCATCGGCGTTGTATTGCTTGATGTATTTCCGCAGATTGGAAACGAACCGCAGCAGCTTGCCCTCGGTATAATCCGGTGCAAAAACATAGAACTCATCGCCGCCTGCGCGTCCTGCGATCTCGCCGGATTCACAGCATTTCGTGATGATCTCCGCAGCCGCCTTGATTGCGCGGTCGCCCTCGTGGTGACCGTATACATCGTTGATATGCTTGAGGCCGTCCATATCAATGACCATCGTGCAGACGAGCCGTTCAGAATTGATGCTCCGGATCGCCTCGCGGGAGCGTTCATCAAAGCCGCGGCGGTTGAACATGCCCGTCAGTGCGTCGCGGATGCTGATATCCTCCAGCTTGTTGATCAGCTTGTTGATGCGGTCGCTCTTGAGAAGCTGTTCCAGCGTGACTGCAAGGTTGATCATCCACATGTTGTAGTATTCGTTGAAGATCTCGCGCTCCTCCATCTCCACAAGGGAATAGCCGAAAACGCGCTCTGCGCAGTGGATGCTCATTATATAATAAATATGCGGGGCATCCGAACTGGAGTGCGGGATGAGCTTCTGACGGCAGAATCCCTGTTCTCTCCGGTCATATTTGCCCTGATTGTCAATCCAGATCAGCGGCTCAAAATTGCCGGAAGAATGTGTGAAGTCGCTGTCGTAGGAAGGAATGCCGTTTTCGTCCGCATGCATCATCAGGAAGAAAGACGCATATTTTCCGAAATTGGCGGCGTTCTTATGAAATGTCCGTTCCAGATCGCGGACGGAGACAACTCTGTTCAGATTGAGCAGCGAGGATTCCGCGTCGTAGAGATTGTGCAGCAGTTCACGCGTGACATCGTAAATGCGGTTGATATTCTCAGTCTCCGAGCGATAATCCACCTTCAGGCAGCCGCAGGACTGCGAATAGATCGGACGCGGCGCGATGTGGATATTTTTTTCGGCATTCTTCTGTTCCGAATCGCAGAATTGCAGCACCATGCGAATCGCTGTCTTTGCGATATCAAGGCGCTCTCTGGTGACGGACGTGAGATGCGGGATGAATTCCTGTCCCTCAATCGTGCCGTCATAGCCCGAAACAGCGATATCCTCCGGAACGAAAATGCCGCGGCGGCGAAATTCCGATGCAAGCGCAATTGCCATATAGTCATTCGCACAAACGACTGCTTCAGGGCGCTGCGGAAGCGAGAGGAAGAAATCTGCCGCCTCCTTCCCCTTGTGAAACCAGAAATCACCCTCAAATACGCCGACTCCGTCCTCCGGCAGCCCGTGTTCCCTCATGACTGTGCGGAATTCATGCAGACGAAGCTGCGCGTCAGGATGCGTCAGGTAGCCGGCCATGTAGCCAAGCTTGGTGAAGTGATGGTGGTCAAGAAAATGTTCGATCATCATGCGCTGACCGACAGCATCATCGAAATAGAGGTTATGGAAGCCCTCAACATAATTGCTGATGGAGACGATCGGGCAGGTTGCCTTGCGCAGTGCCTGGATGACCTTTTCCGCCATGCCCTCCACGTTGTAGCCTTCGCCGTCGTAAATAATGCCGTCAAACTGGCTCAGGTCGATGTGATCGAGCAGATCGAATTCATAAAGACCGTACTGAACATTGATATTGCCGATATTTCCGAGAAAATTGATGTAAACAAGATTCACGCCCTGTTCTTCTGCTGCAGTGTTGAGTGCATGGGAAAGTGATACGCGATACCGGCTTGTAAAGCAGCATCCGAAAACTGCAATGGTCTTACGGGAATTGATCATGTTTTCATCACCTCTGTTTCATCGGAGTCTATACAATACGCATGCTGTTTACCGCAGCGCAGGGCAGAAAAACGCCGTCCTGCAGCAAAAAGGCATTCAGCAGCTGCAAGTGTGCGTTGGTCTCCAATAAATAATTCTGATTACAATATTATACCACATTTTATGCAAAATGTCAAGCGAACAGCTTGCGGGAATTTGCGGTTTCGCAGCGGATTTCTGCTGAAAATTGTTCTGTGCAAAAAACAGAAAAGCCCTCCGGAAAATCCGGAGGGCTTCTGGAGCTGTTTACTGGAGTCGAACCAGCGACCTCATCCTTACCAAGGATGTGCTCTACCAACTGAGCTAAAACAGCATTTCTTCGCGACTGCCTTATTATTATATCACAGTGCATCTCAAATGTCAAGCGTTTTTTGCAAAAAACGCAATATTCGGCATATTATATAAAAATACGCTCATTTTTGTTTCCTTCTTCGTCCTTTGTCAGAAATTGCACTTTAGGTTGCAAAAAAACTTGCAATTCTGTGTATTATATGGTAAAATAGATGAAGAGCCGGCAAACAGTGTATTATATTATATTCATATCTAATAAATAGAGTACGGCGTGTGCCTCGGGGCGCAGACCGGTCCGGCTTCCCAGACGTTCAGACGGATGCAGGTTTATGTTAAAGAGAGTTATAAGAGGAGGATGATTACAATGCACTTTCCCGCAAAACGCGTCTGCGCAGCATGGATGGCAGGTCTCGTGGGCAGTCTGATGCTGATCCCGAGCTTTTCTGTCATTGCAGCGGAGATCAAAGCCGAGGACAGAAACGGTGACGGTGTGATCGATGTGTTCGATTATCTGCTTGCCAAGCGCGAGACCGTTGCACAGAGCAATCCGGTGGAGATCAAGCTCGCCGGTATGGAGGTCGCGCCCGGAAGCACTGTCCCTGTTCAGCTTTCTTTCGGTGCAAATCCAGGCTGTGAGAACCTGTGCTTCCTGCTTGATTATTCGGAAGGCTGCACGCTGGTCTCCAAGCCGAAGATCAAATCTCTGCTCAAGCCCCAGTCTCCCTATACCGAGGTTGACGATGAAACGAACGTGGTGCTGTTCATTTCTGTGGAAAACAGCCTCGTGACGGAGTCCGGCAGCTTCATGGAGCTGGATATTCAGATCCCCGCAGATGCAGCTCCCGGTACGGAATACAGCTTTGCGATGAGAAATGTTCATGCGTTCGGCAGCGACCATGAGGAGATGCCCGTTCGCTTTGATTTCGGCAAGATCACCGTTTCCCCGACCGCACCGCTCGTGACGCTGCCCGCTTCGGATCAGCCCGCAGACCGGAATCCGGTTGTGACGACGATGCCGAACGAGGGCGAAGGCGGTGAAACCACCGAAACGACGGTCTCCACATTCTGCATGGACGGCATCGACGTTTCTCAGTGGCAGGCGAAGATCGACTTCAACGCCGTGCGCGATGCCGGCACTGAATTTGTGATTCTGCGTGCCGGATACGGCAAATACGCTTCGCAGGTCGATTCCAAATTTGTGGTCAATTACGATAATGCAAAAGCAGCCGGTCTTCCGGTCGGTGCATACTGGTATTCCTACGCAAAAAATGAGGACGAAGCAAGACTGGAAGCGGCGGCATGCATGGAAGTGCTGGGCGACCGCAAATTTGAGTTCCCGATCGCATACGACTTTGAGGAACCGTTCCAGATGAAGTACAGCAAGGCGAAGATCGAATCCATCATCTGTGCGTTCTGCGATGAGCTGGAGAAGAACGGGTATTACTGCTCGATTTATTCCTTCGCTTCTGCCTTCACGTACAATTTCAGCCAGACAGTCAAGGATCGCTTTGATGCGTTCGTCGCGCATTACGGCGTATCCAAGCCAGCCTACAAAGGCCCCTACGGTGTGTGGCAGTATTCCTCGACCGGCCGTGTGGACGGCATCTCAGTCAATGTTGACCGCGATTATGCGTATCGCAATTACCCGTACATCATCAAATCCAATCATTTGAACGGATTCTGAGATCAGGCGCCGGAGACAGAAACGTCTCCGGCGATTTTTTATTCTGTTTATGAGGTGATATCATGCTCCACGAGATGAAACTGGAACGAAAACACTTTGAAGCAATCAGAAACGGCACCAAAACCGATGAGATCCGTCTGCACGATGACAAGCGGAAGCAGGTGCAGCCCGGTGATTTTATTGCGTTCTCGGTGAACGGTGATCCCACCCAGAAGATTCAGACGGAGGTCATTGCGCTGCACCCGTACCCCGATTTCGCCGCGCTTTTTGCAGCGCTGCCTGCGAAAAGTCTCGGCTTCGGCGATGCGGCGCCCGATCCCGCATGCATGTACGATTATTATGCAAAAGAGGCGGAAGCGGAATTCGGCGTGCTCGGCATTGAGATCCGCATGACCGGACTGCAGCGCTATCTGGACGCGCAGGATCACGGCTTCGCGGACTGTTCGGATTTTCAGGCCGCGCTCTCTGAGATCCGCTGCGGCAGAAAGAAAACGCACTGGATGTGGTATGTGTTCCCGCAGCTTGCCGGACTCGCAGTGCAGCCCGGTGATATCTCCCGCATGTTTGAACTGCGCGGCAGGGCAGAGGCGGCGCTCTATATCCGGCATCCCGTTCTGCGGTCGCGGCTGACTGAAATTTCGCGTGCGCTCATGGATCTGGACGCGAACGATCCGGTCTCCGTCTTCGGAACGGTCGATGCCTACAAGCTGCGTTCGTGCATGACGCTGTTTGCTGTGCTCGCACCGGAGGAACCGGTCTTTGCTGCGGTGCTCGGCAAATTCTGCATGGGAACGCAGGACGAGCTGACGCTCCGGATGCTCCGCTGATGCGGTGCGGCGCGGGGATTTTCGGCGGAATGCCGGATCGCTTGCAAAAACGCGGAATTTGTGCTATAATAAAAGGATGAGGTGATTTCCCGATGATCATGGATCTTCATTCACATACACACCATTCCCCGGATGCTGCCGGCGACACCGTTCTTGAAAGAGTCGCCGCTGCAAAGCGACTGGGGCTTCAATATCTCGCAATTACCGACCATGTGGAGGTGAACCGCTGGTATCCCGCCGCATTTTACCGCAAGCAGGAGACAGAGCAGTTCGTCTACGACAGCGAACGCGTGTTTCTGGGCTCTGCCGCAGAGACCGATGCCGCCAAGCAGCAGACAGAGGGCATCACGCTTCTTTGCGGGGCGGAGCTCGGACAGATCCCGCAGGATCTCCGGCGTTCGGAGGCAGTTTATGCCGACCGGCGGCTCGATATCGTGCTCGGTTCGGTGCATGAGCTGCCGGATATGCCGGACTTTTTCTTCCTGGATTATGCGCACATAGATATTCCCGCGCTGATCACTGCATATTTTGATGAAGTTCTCGCGCTCGCAAAAACTGACTGCTATGACGTCCTCGCGCATCTGACCTACGGGCTCCGCTATATGCCGAACCGTGCAGAATATGACATTACGCCGCATCTGCCCGTAATCGACGAGATCTTCCGGACGCTCATTGCAAAGAAAAAAGCACTCGAACTCAACGGCTCTCTGCTCAAGTCCTCCGATGATACCGACCCCGGATTTTCCCTGATAAAGCGGTATCACGATTTAGGCGGCGAGCTGCTCACGCTCTCCACCGATGCACACGAAAACAAGTGGCTCGGATACCGCATGGATGAGCTGGAGCAAATGGCAAAGGATGCAGGATTTACGCATCTGACCGTATTCAGAAAGCATCAGCCGGAGCTTGTGCCGCTGCCTTGACAAAGGGAACATGAGGATGATAGAATCAATTGATATTGAGGCGCTGGAAACGCCGTTTGGAACGCTGACTGTCCGGCATTTTCCTTCCGGTTTGCTAATCCCGTTTTCGTATGACAAATTTCAATGGTCTTTCACGTATGAACACAGATTCACTGCCGAAGTGCATAGAATCAGAATAGATTTGCGAAAATATGCAGTTGGAGATTCCTTTCATGTCCGGATCGGCGATCTAAATAAGCTGGAATCGTATGCGTCAGATGAGAACACAATTATGTTTGCATATCAGGATGACAAGAACTTTTTCGCACTGATTGGAAAAGATAATGATTCCTTATATGATGCAGAAGGAAATTTGCTCTGTGGCATGTTCTTCCCATTTTTGGATGCACCGTCAAATGAGGGCATTGATTATACAATCATATGCGATCCATGGGATGAGCGCCTGGATGACTATATCGCAGAAGTATGGCTCACGTGGCTTCCGTTGTCCGATCAGTACGACGCCGGACAGCTGCTGAGTGAGCTTGCATAACAGAAGGAGTAACCATGAGTATTTTTGATCTTTTCAAGCAGATTGAATCGAACACGCCGCAGCCGCTGGGTGCGCCGGAATGGATCATCGCGGGGCTGGGCAATATCGGCGAGCGCTATAAAAACACGCGTCACAACGCCGGCTTCATCATGATCGACGCATTCGCGGAACAGTACGGCGCAAAATGGGGAAAGCACCAGTTCAAGAGCAACACCGCACACGCCGACGTCAACGGAAAGCACTGTCTGCTGCTGAAGCCCGATACACTGATGAATCTGTCCGGTACGGCAGTGCAGGAAGCAATGCAGTTTTATAACATTGATCCGGCGCACACGATCATCATTTTCGACGATATCAATCTCGATGTCGGCGGCATCCGCATCCGCAAAAAAGGCTCGAACGGCGGGCATAACGGCATGGGCAATATCATCTACCTGACCGGATCCGACCAGTTCCCGCGCATCCGTGTGGGCATCGGCAAAAAGCCGCATCCGGATTTCCCGCTCGCCGACTGGGTACTCTCCGCATTCAAGCCCGAAGAGCTGGAAACGCTCGCGGAGACTGCAAAACGCGTGACCGAGGCCCTGCCCGTGATCCTGGACGGGAAGATCGACCTCGCCATGAGCAAGTACAATGGGAATTCATAATTCATAATGCATAATTGTGTGCAGCAATTCATAATTGAAAACAGCATTCATTATGCATTATGAATTATACATTATGCATTATCCAAAAGGAGGCTGCGTGATATGCAGTTGTTTTATGATGCCGGTGCGCAGCTTTCTGCGGTCGCCGAAATACGCGAATGTCTGAAAAAAGGGCTCTCACCGGTCTCACTGACGGGGACGGCGCACATCCACAAGGCACAGCTTCTGCTGACGCTTTCGCAGGATGCACCGATCCTCGCGGTCACGGCAGACGATGCCGCTGCAAAACAGCTCTGCGAGGATATCAATTTCATGGCGGGATGCCGTGCGGCATTCCCCTATCCTGCAAAGGAGCTGAATTTCCTCTCTGAAGCGGGCGCATCCCGCGAGTATGAGCAGATGCGCATTATGGCACTGACCGAATTCTGCGCGGGAAAATGCCGGGTGCTCTGTGCATCCGCAGAAGCTGCCATGCAGTTCACCGTACCGAAGCAGGAACTGCTTTCGTCCGTCATCACGCTGAAAACAGGCGGGGAGTATCCGCCGGTACAGCTTGCGGAGATGCTGGTGAAGCTCGGTTATATCCGCTGTGAACAGGTTGAAGCACCGTGTCAGTTTTCCGTGCGCGGCGATATCGTCGATATCTTCCCGACGCAGGAAACGCTGCCGGTGCGTATTGAGTTCTGGGGCGATGAGATCGACACGATCTCGTGGTTTGAGCCGGAAAATCAGCGCCGCACCGACACTGCGGAGGAAATCACGATCTCGCCGGCAAAGGAAACGCTTGCCGATTCTGCGGCGCTTGCGGAACGCCTGATCGAACTGGAGAAAAACGTGCGCGGAAAACAGGCGGCAGTGTTCAGGGAGAAGCTGCTGGCGGACGCCGATCTTCTGAAAAGCGGCGTGCATCCGCCCGATATCGATCTTTATTTTCCTCTGATGTATTCCCCGCCCGCAACGGTCTTTGATTACTGCACGGGCGCGGTGGTGCTCTGTGAAACATCCGGTCTGCTGGATGCGATCCGCGGCGTACAGGACAGATACACCGAGGATGTCCGGAATATGCTGGAAAACGGCCGCATCTGCAAGCAGCTTTCGGAATACTATCTTGATTTTGCGGATGTGCTGGCGCGGTTCAAGGGCAGCGGCAAGCTCATCTGCATGAATCTGTTCCTTGCAAGTTCCAGCACATTCTCCTTTGCGAAAACGCTTTCGGTGGAGGCGTCACAGCTTGCGCCGTGGAGCGGAAACCTCTCCATTCTGCTCGAAGATCTGCGGGAGTATCTGCGGCAGGATTACGCCGTGACGGTTTGCTCCGGCACTGACAAGACCACCTCCATCCTCATGCAGGATCTCACGAACGAAGGCATTGACTGTGCGCTTGCGACAGAGGATTCCCATCCGAAGCGCGGCACGGTCATGATCATGCGCAGCGGTATTTCCGCCGGCTTTGCCTATCCGGAGGCAGGCTTTGTCTGCATTGCGCAGAGCAAAACGCAGAACACCGTCCTCAAGAAGCGGAAATATAAAAAAGGACAGGAGATCCGTGCGCTCTCGGAGATCTCCAAGGGTGATCTGGTCGTCCATGCGGAATACGGCATCGGACGCTTCCTCGGCATCGAAAAGGTCGATGTGGAGGGCGTGACCAAGGATTATATCAAGCTCGGCTATGCAGGAACGGATACGCTCTTTGTCCCCGCAACGCAGCTGGACATGGTTTCGCGCTATATCGGCGCAAAAGACGACGAAAACGTGAAGCTGAGCAAGCTGGGCTCCTCGGAATGGCAGAAAACGCGCACGAATGTCAAGAAGGCAGTCAAGGACATGGCGGCGCAGCTCATCAAGCTCTATGCGGCGCGTGAAAAGGCGGAAGGCTTTGCGTTTTCGCCGGACGATGAAACGCAGACTGATTTTGAACGCCGCTTCCCCTATGTGGAAACGAACGATCAGCTGCGGTGCATCAGTGAAATCAAGCAGGATATGGAACGTGCGCGGCCGATGGACCGCCTGCTCTGCGGAGACGTCGGCTTCGGCAAGACGGAGGTCGCGTTCCGTGCGGCGCTCAAATGCATTCTTTCCGGCAAGCAGTGCGTATTGCTTGCGCCGACGACGGTGCTTGCGAATCAGCATTATCAGACGGCACTGCGCCGCTTTGATTCGGTTCCGATCAATATTGAACTGCTTTCCCGTTTCCGGACGAAAAAACAGCAGACCGAGATCCTCAAGGATGTTGCAAACGGCAAAATTGATCTGCTGATCGGCACCCACCGCGTCATTTCGCAGGATGTGAAATTCGGTGCGCTGGGACTTGCGATCATCGACGAGGAACAGCGCTTCGGCGTGGCGGCAAAGGAGCGTTTCAAGACGATGTTTCACGGCGTCGATATGCTCACGCTCTCCGCAACGCCGATTCCGCGTACACTGAATATGGCGCTCTCCGGCATCCGCGACATGAGTGTGCTGGAGGAACCGCCGCAGGACAGATATCCCGTGCAGAGTTTTGTGCTGGAATACAATCCGGGACTGATCCAGCAGGCGATCATCCGGGAAATGAAGCGCGGCGGGCAGGTCTACTATATCCACAACCGCGTGGAGACGATCATGCAGTGCGCAGGCAGGCTCCAGCGGATGATCCCAAATGCACGGATTGCCTTTGCACACGGCAAGATGTCCGAGCAGGAGATCAGCGATATCTGGCGGCGGCTGGTCGATTACGAGATCGACATTCTGGTCTGCACAACGATCATCGAAACGGGTGTGGATGTGCCGAATGTGAACACGCTGATCCTTGAACAGGCAGACCGTTTCGGACTAGCACAGCTCTATCAGCTGCGCGGCCGCGTGGGACGCTCCAACCGCCGCGCTTATGCCTATTTCACCTATCAGCCGAACCGTTCCATCACAGAGGTCGCAGAAAAACGGCTCAGTGCGATGCGCGAATTTACGCAGTTCGGCAGCGGATTCCATATTGCGGTGCGCGATCTGGAGATCCGCGGCGCGGGCAGCATTCTGGGCGGTCAGCAGCACGGACAGATGGAACAGGTCGGCTATGAAATGTATCTGAAAATGCTCAACGACGCGATCGCGGAGGAAAAGGGCGAAAAGAAGCCCGCCGCAGAGGTATGCAGCATTGATGTGCAGATGGATGCGAACATTCCGGAAAGCTATATCGAGAGCATGACCACACGTCTGGAGATCTACCGCCGCGTGGCACTGATCCGCACGGAATCCGACAAGGACGACATGATCGACGAGCTGATCGACCGCTTCGGTGATCCGCCGCGCTCCGTGATCAATCTCATCCAGACAGCGATGCTCCGGAATATCGCAACGGCAGTGAACCTGACATCGGTCAAGCAGCGGCACGGCTCGCTCTTCTTCTATTTCATCAAGCTGACGCATGCACAGGTCGCGGTTCTCTTCCGCGAATACGGCAGCCGGATCGGCTTCAACGATCAGTCCAAGCCGTATTATTTTTCCGTCCGGATGGAGCGCGGCGAGACTTCCGATGTGCTTCTGCCGGAGATCGTCACGCTGATGCTCCGGTACAACAAGTGAATTGCGCATGAAGAAAGGAGGAACGACGTTTGCACCGTTTATATTATATTATGGGTAAAAGTGCGACCGGCAAGGATACGATCTACCGTGAACTGCATGAGCGGTTCGGGTTTCAGCCGCTGATCCTCTATACCACCCGTCCGATGCGGCAGAATGAGGAAAACGGCAGGGAGTATTTCTTCATCGACCGCGAAACGCTGCATAAGATGCACGCAAAGGATCAGATCCTGGAGTCGCGCTCCTATGAGACCGTTCACGGCATCTGGACATACTGCACAGCGCGGAATTTTGATCTGGATTCGGAAAGCCGCTTCGGCGTCGGAACGATTGAATCCTATCTGTCGATCCGCGAAAAACTGGGTGCGGAGAACATCGTTCCCATCTATATTGAAGTGGACGACCGCACACGGCTTCTGCGGGCGATTGAACGCGAGAGCCGCGAACCGCAGCCGAATTACGAAGAACTCTGCCGGCGTTTTCTTGCGGATGCGAAGGATTTTTCCGAGATGCATCTTGCGGGCGCAGGCATCACGCGGCGGTTCATCAACGATGATCTTGCGCACTGTCTTGCGGAGATCGAAGCCTTTATCCGCACAATGGAGGAAACACAATGAACTGGAATATCGCGGAATTCACCGCATCCTACGGCACGGCAAAGCAGATCCCGGCGGGAAAGCTGCCGGAGATCACCTTTGCCGGACGTTCCAATGTCGGCAAATCCACGCTGATCAATAAACTCTTCAACCGCAAAAATCTTGCCCGCGTCAGCTCTGTGCCCGGCAAGACCATCACCGTGAATTTCTACCGCTGTGACCGCGTGGATTTTGTAGATCTCCCCGGCTACGGCTACGCGAAACGCTCCAAATCCGAACTCACGCGCTGGCAGGAACTCATCAACGGTTATCTGCAGTCTGACCGCGATCTCCGCGCTGTACTGCTGCTGATCGACATGCGCCATCCGCCGACAGCGAACGACCTGCAGATGGTCGATTTCCTGATTGATCTGGAAATGCCCTTTGCGGTCGTGCTGACAAAGGCGGACAAGCTGAACAAAACGGAGCGTGCAGCACGTCTTGCAGCGCTCCCCGACGAGCTTCCGCAGTATGAAGACCTGACCGTGATTCCGTTTTCATCGGTAACGGGAGAGGGCGTGGAGGAACTGCACACGCTGATCGAGGAGATCACCGCCGACGACGGGGAAAAAGCGCATGAAGAATAATCTGATGGCGGCGGCTGCGGGCAAACTGCTTGCCGGTCTGCTGATCCTGATGCTGATTCTTTTTCTGCCGGCGGGTTCACTGCAATACGCGAACGGCTGGCTGTTTCTCGGCATTTTGTTTATCCCCATGCTGATCATGGGCATCGTGCTGAAACTGAAAAATCCGGAACTGCTCCAAAAGCGGCTCAATGCAAAGGAAACTGAATCCGAACAGCAGAGCGTTGTCCGGATCAGCGGCATCATGTTTCTTGCGGGCTTCATTACGGCTGGGCTGAATTACCGCTTTGGCTGGTTCATGCTGCCGCGCTGGGCAGTGATCGCGGCGGCAGTGCTGTTTCTGCTGTCGTATGCGATGTATGCAGAGGTTCTGCGGGAAAATGCGTATCTCTCGCGCACGATCGAGGTGCAGGAAAATCAGAAGGTCGTGGACACCGGTCTTTACGGCATTGTCCGGCACCCGATGTATTCCGCAACAGTGCTGATGTTTCTCGCTGTGCCGCTGGTGCTTGGTTCGCTGATTGCGCTGCCTGTTTTCTGCATCTATCCCGCCGTGATCGTCAAGCGCATCCGGAACGAAGAAGAAGTTCTGGAACGCGGGCTTGCGGGCTATGCGGAATATAAGCAGAAGGTGAAATACCGGCTGATTCCGTATGTCTATTGAAGAATTCTTGAATGGTACGCCGTCTGTCTTGCTTTTTTCATCACAGTATGCTATAATATTACCAATTTATCCGTGAGAGGGGGCGTCTGCATGACGGTTCACTATTACGGCATTGCAAACTGCGATTTCAATTATCTGAACGGTGCACCGGTTATCATTGCGCCGCCGGATACGGATTCCAAACGCCTTTCGCAGACCGGATTTGAACAGCAGCCGGACGGCAGATGGGTGCATTTTCTCACAGCGGACGAATATGAGCTTATCAACAACAGCAGCGATCCGGCTGTTTTCGGGCAGCCGCCTGCCTCGCAATCTTTTATTTCGCTGCTTGAACTTCTGGTCGTCATATCTCAATATGCGGCGCTGATCGTGCCGCTCATTCTGTTTGCCGTAAAGGCGCCGGATATCATCGCATGGCTGACCGGTATCGCAATTCTCATTGCGGGGCTGATTATTTTGATCGTACTCCGTGTCCGTTATCCTGCCCGCTCATCCATAAAGGGGATTTTGGTCTATATTTTGTCTGCTGTGCTCTGTTTTTGGGGCGTTTTCTTTGGCAGTATGTGCATTAAATGCAGCCAGTGTTATCTTTCCTGCGCCAACGGAGAAAATCCGTCATGCCAAGGCAAGTGTTCGGCTTCAAATCCGGGAAGCTCCGGCACATCAGAACCGGAACAGCTGCCCGTCAGCGGGCTCGATACGCCAAAGCCATAATGCGGGGAGGGGAACGCATGAAGGTCGAGTTCCACGGCATCAGGGGCTGCACGCTGAAAACCATCAACCGCGTTCCTGCACTCATTGTCCGCGCGGCGCCCGATCAGGATGAGATCCTTCTTTTCGTCAGCGGATTTGAGTATCAGAACCATGGGAGATGGGTACATTTCCTCACGAAAGAGGAATATCAAACGCTCCGCCGGAAGCACCCCGTTCCACCGCCGCTTTCGGAGCGCATCACCGTGCTCGGGCTTCTGATGATTGCGGTTTTGATGCTGACGGCAGCCTGCTGGGTGATGATCCGGGATCACGATTGCCCTGACGCAACCTGGCCTTGTTTTTGGGCACTTGTCAATTGCGCGATCGTACAGGTTCAGTATCGGGACTATCCGCAGGATACGGTTTACCGCATCCTGCATGCAGTTATCATCCTGTTTTTTGCGTTGGATTCGATCGGCATGATGATCTGTATGATCATGGGTCTTGTGAGCTGCATCGCCGGTCACTGACCGCACATGATCCGGAAAGGAGTGAACGAATGACTGTTGATTATTACGGCGTTTTGGGCTGCTCGCTCGAAATGATCGACGGGAAGCCCGTACTGATCGCGCCGGACGAAACCGAACAGAGCCCGACCGACGCGAACGGCTTTGAATCTTTGCCGGACGGCAGAAAAGCACATTTTCTCTCCCAGAATGAATACAGCTATATCCTGAAGCAGCCGCCGTATCTCACAGTGAAATTTGAAAAGCCCGCGTTCCGTTCCTCGCCGCGTGCCGTTGAGACGCCTGCACCGCCGGAACAGGAAGAACCGGTGCAGCTTGTGATCTATTTTCACGGCGTCCCGTGTGATCTGGAAGAGATCGACGGCAGACAGGCGCTGACCGCCGCCCCCGAAAACGGGACGGATATTCTGACGGATCTGCGGTTTGAACCGATGCGCAGCGGCAGATGGCGGCGGCTTCTGGAACGGAACGAGATCGACTTCATCCGGGGCTGCGATCCGCGTGTGCCGATTATCATCGGAGAGCCGCCGGCGCATCTGACCGGCATGCCGGCATGGACGCCGGAGCATCCCGGGCGGCTCACGATTCCGGCGGCGCCGACGCAGAATCCGGAAAGCAGCGGCGCCGGAAAGATGATCGTATCCGTGATCCTGATGATCGGCGGTCTGCTCTCACTCGGCGTCATGAAGAATCTTCATTTTTCAATGCTGCTGTTCGCCGGAGCAATCGGCAGCTGTGCCCTGCTGCGCCTCCGCCATCCGGAAAACAAAGGCGGCAAGGCGCTCAGCGTATCTTACGGCGTGATCATGGCGATCCTCGGCGTGCTGTTCCTGATCGGTCTCGTGATGTGTTTGCAGTATTTCTTTGACTGCGTGACATGCCAGTGGCAGAATTGTAAATAAGACCGGAAACGGTCTAAGAATAATAAGTTAGAGGAGAATGTAAAAATGATTGTCAATTATTTTGGAATTATGGGCTGTGAATGCCGCTTTGATGCACAGGGTGCGTTTCTTGCCGCGCCGAACGGTGTGCCGGTGCCGCAGCTTCAGCAGTTCGGCTTCTACTACGCACAGGACGGTATCTGGTATAAGCGTCTTTCCCCGCAGGAATCCGCTTATCTCCAGTCGCTCGGCAATCAGCCGGTCGTCGTGCTGCCCGCGCCCGGTGTCGGCGCTGCACCCGGAGCGGAGACAGGTGAAACGCCGGAGGAAAAGAAGACGGCAGACAAGCTCTGTGTGCTCTCGCTCATCCTGATGTACGGTGTCACTGCGGTGAGCTATGCGATGGCAAATGCCGGAATTACCAATGCACTCTATTCCGTTTCAGGACTTGCCGGCATTGCGGCATTCATCCTGATGATCGTGGTGCGTGTGAAGTATCCGAAAAACAAATTCGGCAAGGTGCTCATGATCATTTATCTGATCCAGCTCGCACTCGGCATTCTTGCGTTCCTTGCACTGATGATCATGTGCCAGTCCTGCATCCACGACTGCCGCGGAATGTAAGTTTTCATGCATATCCATATCAACACGGATTTTTCGCTGTTCCCGCCCTACGGTCTGATGATCGGGCTGTCATTTCTGGCGGGCGCAGTCGGAATGTACCTGCTGAATATCCGGCGCGGCATTCAGAAAAATGTTGCGCGGTATCTGCTGCTGCTGCTGCCGCTGATGAGTATTTTCTGCGGCATGGGACTGACACTGATCACAAGCGGCGGACAGAGCAGCGGGCTCTCCTCTGTCGGCGGACTGATCGGCGTGTATGCCGCCGCAGTCACGATGGGGCTGATTTCTCCGGTCAAGGGCGATCTGCGCAAAATGGCAGAGACTTCAACGGTTATGCTCCCGCTGATGTACAGCGTATCCAAGATCGGGTGCTTTCTTGCGGGCTGCTGCCACGGTTTCCCGTATGACGGCATTCTCGCGGTGGAGTATACCGGACAGAACGCTCTGGACAGCGCAGTTTTTCCGGTGCAGGCGGCAGAAACGCTCACATTTCTGGTGATCTTTCTGCTCGGACTGCGCCTGTATCTCAAACAAAAGCGCTGCGCCGTGCAGATCGTGTTCATTCTGTCTGCGATGGCAAAATTCGCGCTGGATTTTCTCCGCGCATCGCATATCGGCGTGATGATCTCGGTCACGCAGGGGCTCTGTCTGGCGCTTGCCGTCATCGGCATCGTCTGGCTCATGCAAAGCAAAAATGTAATTCATAATTCATAATGTATAATGCATAATTACTGCCTGGAATTCACAATTCATATACAGATGATATTTCTGCTCAATTATGAATTATGAATCATGCATTCTGCATTGACTTCTGGTGTTTTTTATGATGAAATTAAAAACAAACCACGGCGCAGTCGAACTGCCCGCATTCTTTCCGGACGGCACCTACGGCGTTGTCCGCTGTACCGATGCCGGAGATCTGCGGGAATGTCAGATTCCCGGACTGGTCATGAACAGCTATCACCTGCTCACAAAGCCCGGTGTGAACGTCCTGAAATCCTGCGGCGGTCTGCACGGCTTTACCGGCTGGGATCGCCCGATCCTCACGGATTCCGGCGGCTTTCAGGTGTTCTCCATGATCCGCGAGAATGAAAAATACGGCGAGATCCGCAGAAACGAGATCATTTTCCGCGGCGACGACGGCAAGAAGGTTATTCTTTCGCCGGAAAAATGCATCGGTGCGCAGTTTTCCTACGGCGCGGATATCATGATGTGTCTCGATTACTGCACCCATCCGGACGATCCGCCGGAAACGAATCAGCTTTCGGTGGAAATCACCGTGGACTGGGCGAAACGCTGCAAAACGGAATATCTGAAGCAGCTGAAATCCCGGAAAATCTCCGATGAAAAACGTCCGCTGCTGTTCGGCATCATCCAGGGCGGAAACGATCCTGTTCTGCGGCGGCAGTGTGCAGATGCGCTCATAGATATCGGATTTGACGGCTTCGGCTTCGGCGGTTTTCCGGTCGATGCGGAGGGCAATCTGATCGACGATATTCTGAAGCTGACCGCGGAGCTCATGCCCGATGAAACCCCGAAATATGCGATGGGGCTCGGCAAGCCGGACGGTATCATCAAATGTGCAGAATGGGGCTACAATCTCTTTGACTGCGTGATTCCGACCAGAGAGGCGCGGCACAACCGGCTGTATACCTTTGATGATGATTTCTCGCTCGATTATCATCGCTATTATATTCTGGATGAAAGCCATATCCGCGAAAAAATGCCGGTATCGCCGGTCTGTGACTGCTATACCTGCCGGAATTATTCGCGGGCGTATCTCTACCATCTGTACAAGGTCGGCGATTCGCTGGCGTACCGGCTGGCGACGCTCCACAATCTGCGGTTTTATTCGATGCTGATGGAACGGCTGAGGGATCGCCATGCTTGACAGGGTGATTGCGGCAGTGACCGCAAGCAGAAAATATGCCGCGATTGATGCACAGGTCACGGCGCGTGTCTGTGAAGAATCGCTCAAAAAGTATCCGAAATGGAAGGATGCCGTAAAAGCCGCAAAAAATGAACTGCATATCATGCACGAATCCTTTCTCACAGACGGCGGCTACAAGGCTGCATATGCGCAGCTGGAAAACGGTTTGCCGGATGCGGATTCCTGCCGCAGTCTGCTGATGCTCCATGCATCCACAAAGGAACGTGCGGAATATGCGGAACAGGTCTGTGAAATGGTTTCGCAGTATTTCACGGAACAGGATACGCTCTGTGATGTCGGCTGCGGCTTCAATCCGTTCACGTTGCCGCTGTATGCACACCTGCCCGCAAAGTATTTCGCGTATGATATCAGCACGGAATCTGCCGCGCTGATCAACCGCTATTTCGGGATGCTCGGCAGAACGGATTACCGTGCGGAAATTCTCGACGCCGTGACCGCAGTGCCGGCACCGTGTGACCTGATGCTTGCATATAAGATCCTTCCGCTTCTGGAACAGCAGAAAAAGGCACGGGCAATGGACTTTCTTTCGGAGGCACCGTTCCGGCGGGCGGTGATCTCGTTTCCGCTGAAAACGCTGTCCGGCAGAGAGCGCGGGATGCAGGCGCATTATTCCGCATTCTTTGAAGAACAGCTGCCGGAAAAACTGCAAATCCTGCAAAGGGAGATCATCGGAAACGAACTGTTTTATGTCGTCAAAAGAGCATGATTAGGCGGGGAACCCCGCAGGCATTGCACGCGTCGCGAATCAACGGGAAGGAGAATAAAAATGACTTTAGAAGAATTCAAAGCCAAAGCAGAAGCCGACCATGAATGGGCGCCCGGCTGGGATGAAATTGAAGATGCATTCAAGGCGGTTTACGGCAGTCAGGAACCGCAGCATTTCGGCACGGTGCTTCAGAGCCGCGCCATGTTCGGCGGGCCGGAATATCTGGACGGATACAGCGCGTATGCATCCGCTAAAGGCTACAGCCATGTTGTGACATTCGGCATGAGCGAGCTCTATGCGGATGAAGAAAGCTTCGGGCATGATTTCAGCAAATGGGGATACGAAATGACCATCAAGCTGAAAAATGAAGCGCCCTCGGACTGCGTCTGGGCAATGAATATGCTCGGCAATCTCGCCCGCTACACCTTCAAGAGCGAGCGCTGGTTTGAGCCGGGGCAGTATGTCGGCTCTGCAGAGAAGCCGGAGTCGATCAATCTCGGCAAGCCCGAAAGCAAGATCACTTCGCTGCTCATCACCAACGATACCGAAATTCCCACCCGCCAGACGATTTACGGCGAGCTTGCGTTTTTGCAGCTGGTCGGCATCACCACGGAAGAATTCCTCAAAGTGAAGGAAAACCGCGACCTCGTGCCGGTGCTGCTGGAACGTCTCCGCGCAGACTATCCCGACCTTGAAACCGATATGAACCGCACGAAGAACTATGTTTAATGCATAATGCATAGTTTTCTTCGCATCATTATGCATTGTAAGTGAAGTACGGAGAAACAAGAAGAATGTAGAAAACAATGCGCCGCAGACTTCAAATCCTTCGCGCAGCGAAACCGCAATTTCTCACTTCTCATTTCCTAACTCCTAACTTTATTTCTCCCGCACTTGCAAATCACAACGATTTGTGCTATAATATTCCTATCACGACAATATGCGAAAGGAGCATTGTTATGCTGCTGTATAACACCCTCACCCATAAAAAAGAACCCTTTGTCACTGCCGAGCCCGGCAAAGTCAAAATGTACACCTGCGGCCCGACTGTGTATCACTATGCCCACATCGGCAACCTCCGCAGCTACATCATGGAGGATGTGCTTGAAAAATACCTCTCTGCTTCCGGAAACAAGGTGCTCCGCATCATGAACATCACCGACGTCGGTCACCTCACCTCCGACGGCGACACCGGCGAGGACAAGATGCAGAAGGCGGTCAAGCGCGAGCATAAATCCGTTATGTCGATCGCGCAGTTCTACACAGAAGCGTTCTTTGCGGATTGCGTCAAGCTGAATATCAAGAAGCCGGAGATTGTTCAGCCCGCCACCGGATGCATTCCGGAATTCATCGCGACGATCGAAAAGCTGATCGAAAAAGGCTATGCATATCTCGCGGGCGGCAATGTCTATTTTGACACGTCCAAGCTGGAGCAATACTATGTGTTCCACGATTTCAAGGAGGAGGATCTTGATGTCGGCGTGCGCGAGGGCGTGGAAGCAGACGAAAACAAGCGCAACAAGGCGGATTTTGTGCTGTGGTTCACCAAATCGAAGTTCGACGATCAGGAGCTCAAATGGGAATCTCCGTGGGGACTCGGCTATCCCGGCTGGCACATTGAGTGCTCATGCATCGGCATGAAATACGGCGGGGAAACGCTCGATCTGCACTGCGGCGGCATCGATAACGCATTCCCGCACCACACCAACGAAATCGCACAGAGTGAGGCATTTCTCGGCCACAGCTGGTGCAAGCACTGGTTCCATGTGCTGCATCTGAATACCAATGACGGCAAAATGAGCAAGTCCAAGGGCGAATTTCTGACGGTATCGCTGCTGGAACAGAAGGGCTATTCCCCGCTGGCATACCGCTTCTTCTGCCTGCAGTCGCATTACCGCAAGTCGCTTGTGTTCTCGTGGGAGAATCTCGACAATGCGGCGGGCGCATACAATAAACTCGTTGCAAAGATCGGCACGCTGCTGAACAATACCGACACCGTTGACGAAGCAAAGAAGGCAGAACTGCTCAAGCCGTTCACCGAAGCAATGGACAACGATCTGAACACCGCGCTGGCGATCACCGCCGTTTATGACGCGCTCAAGTCCGATGCGAATGCTGCAACGAAACTCTCCGCAGTGGAAGCGATGGACCAGGTGCTGTCGCTCGGTCTGATCGACGCAGCAAAGGCATCTGCGGATAAAGCGGAAAACACGGAGATCCCCGCAGAGGTGCTGGCACTGGTCGAGGCACGCAAGGAAGCCCGCAAGGCAAAGGATTTTGCAAAGGCGGACGAACTGCGCGACCAGATCACTGCGCTCGGCTGGCAGATCAGAGAAACCAGACAGGGAACGGAGATCACGCCGATTCAGTAAACAGGGGGCGATGAAATGGCTGATAAAAAGGAGCGTACCATACCGGAAAAGGTCTGCCTGTGGCTGTTCGTCTATTGGTGGTTCTATCCGCTGAAATGGCTGCTCACGCCGTTTTACTGGCTCTTTGTCGCACTCCCGCGCAAGCAGCGCGAGAAGAAATATTGGGCGGAGGAGCATGACTACATCGTCAATCTCAATTCGCTGCTTGTCCACAAGGCGGAATGTGCGCATGTCCGCACCAAGGAAATCGACTTTGAGAAGAAATATGCCCAGCTGCACTGCAAATTCGACGAAATCCATCGGCTTGGCTATCAGCCCTGCAATTCCTGCAAGCCCGATCAATTCCGGAAAAAGCGGAAATAATACATATCAAACGGAGGATCCTTAACAAACAGAATCCTCCGTTTATTTATATTTAGATAACCGGTGATCACTTAAAATATGATAAATTCAACAAGAACATAATAGAAATAATCTCGCTGTGGTTGTACAATATGATGCACAAAGTTGTTTGGACAATAGATATTCTATCACAGACATAATTGTCTGATCGTGCAACCTGATTGACGGAATATCACCGCTTTCACTCAATATTCGGAATATCCACAAAATATTCGGTTTGTGCAGTTGCCTTTCTAAGAAATTATGCTATAATAACAATAATTGGGAGTATGCTCTCATGTACCGCAACAATAGGGATAACCAACAGTAATTCAGAGAGGGGAATTGTAATGAAAGCAGGGCGAACATTAAAATCTGTATTGACAACTTTGACAGCAGGGGCGATGATGCTGTCTATGTCAGTCATCATGCCGGAGGATATCGCGGATGCGGCTTCGGCATGTACGATCAACACCAACAAGACATATCAGATCATCCAGGGCTTCGGCGGCATCAACCACCGCGAATGGACAGGCTACGATCTGACGGACGCGGAAGTGCAGAGAGCTTTCGGCACGGGCGACAATGAACTCGGCATGAGCATTCTGCGTATCTTCGTCAACGACAACAGCAGCCAGTGGAATCTGGCGATTCCGGTCGCAAAAAAGGCGCAGGCACTCGGCGCAACGGTCTTTGCATCACCGTGGTGCCCGCCTGCATCCATCCGTTCCAACGGCACCGGC
>JAFZPL010000214.1 GCA_017550355.1 Oscillospiraceae bacterium
GGTCTGCTGAGAGATCGCGCTGCCGAGCCAGTTCGTGAGGATCTGGCGTGCTGCGGTGTCGCGGGACTGCCAGAACGTCGTAATCGGGCTCACATTCTCGGTGAACACTTCTGCGCAGGTCTTCGTTGTTGTCTGACCGGGATTCTGTCCCGGATACTGCTGACCGGGGTTCTGCTGTCCGGGGTTTGCCGGATCCTGCTGTCCCGGGTTCTGCTGGCCGGGATTCTGCCACTGACCGGGGTTCTGCCACTGGCCGGGGTTCTGCTGTCCGGGATTTGCCGGATCCTGCTGACCGTCGCCTGCGTCCTGACCGGGATTCTGGCCCCAGTTGCCCCAGTCGCCCATACCGGGCATGTTGCCCCAGTCACCCAAGTCGCCCAAGTCGCCCCAGTCACCCATGCCGGGGATCGTCCAGCCGCCCATGCCGCTGGAAGCTGTCCAGCTGAAGCGCTCGATCGTTGCGGGCATCGACTTCTGATAGATCTGGATCAGCTCGTTCAGACGTGCCGTCACAGCGTCAGACTTGTAATTCTTGTTCAGCAGGTCGCAGTAATTGCGCACGAACAGCTGCACAAAATCCTTATCCTGCATCAGACGGAGGAACAGGCGCGGCAGCCACTTACCCTGCTGCGAATACTGCTGCAGCTTGCTGAGAATGCTCGTATTTGCGTTGCTCTGACCGTAGAGGCCCTGACCGTATTCAGTATCGAACAGGATGAAGCGCCAGATGCCGTCTGCATAAGTGCGCGTCTCATCGACGGTCTCAGTCTTCCAGAGCGCATAGTTGTTCTCGCCGAAGTCGCCGTTGCCGACGATCATTTCCGTTGCCATGTAATCTGCAAAGGACTGGAGGTCAATGAGTCTGGAAGCCTCTGCAAAGCTGATCGCCTCGTTCTGGTTGCCGGAGAGCGCGAACTGCTTGAGTGCCTCGTAATCTGCCCAGCCCTGATCGGAGCCGTCCGCCAGCTCGTCGGTCTTGATCATGCAGACGGTCTTTTCCTTCACATCGTAGTGCTCTGCGATGTAGTCGCTGCCGATCTTCTCCATGAGGTTGTAGGTGCCCCAGAATTCGCCGTCGAGGAAGATGACGCACTCGGTCTGTGCAAGCGTGCCGAAGCTGCGGTCGGGAACCATTTCCTGATTGAGACGGTCACGGATCTTGGTCTTTTCGTCGTTGCCGCCGTTGCGGAGCGTGAGCTTGTCGTAGCTCTTGATGACCTTGCCGTTGACATCCTTGACCTTGCCGTCGAAGAAATCATATTTCAGCTTGGTGTCGCCGTAATCCGCACGGGTATAGATGTTGAAGCTCTTCTGCGCACATGCACGCGTCCAGCCGCCGTGGATACGGATGCCGACATCCGCATCACAGACTGCGTCGCCGTTCGCATCAAAATAGGTGAAGTGCGCCGGGCGCTCCCACTCTTTGCCGTCCTGCGTGAAGTTGCCCTCTTCCTTGCCCATGCCTGCGAACATGCCTGCGCCCTGTGCGCCGTGGCTGCCGATGACATAGATGCCCTTGTCGTTGTCGAAGAGATTGTCCGGATCGGTGACGAGGGAGATCACGGGCATATCGGTGATGAAATCATTGTTGGTGTAGCCGATGAAATAGGTCTTGGTCGCGATCTTGCTGACATTTCCGCTGCTGTCCACGGAGATCGCACGGACGATCATTGCCTTGTCGACGGGATCGGTCGGTGCAACGTAGTTGCTGCCGATACCGGTGATGGAGGCATAGACGTTCGCCTCATCCGAACGGTCGTAAACACGGATCTCGCCGGAATACTTTTCGGAGGAAGTGGTCGGATCGGAACCGTCGGTGGTGTAGTAGACCGTGCAGCCTGCCGGTGCGCTGATCGAAAGCTGGAAGCCGCTGGAATAGAAGCCGCTCTCCTTGGAGAATTCCGGCACGCGGACAACGACCTCGCCGCTTGCATCCTGCGGGTTCGACTTATTCGGCGAAAGCGCATTCAGGATCACGAAGGTCTCGCTGCCGTCCGGCACTCTGCCGTATGCGGTGTCGTCTGCAAGCGCGGGAACGCCGAGCGTCTCCGCGGTGTTGCCGCTTGCATCAGTCAGGATCACCGTCTCGCCCTTCTTGGACAGACCGAAATCCGCACCTGCGACGCCGCTGCCCTCCTCCACGCCGCACCAGACGGTATAGAAACCGTTTGCGGGAATGGTGGCATCGGACGGGAACACATATGCCTTCGGATTTGCAGCATCATCGGACAGCGACCAGCCCGCGAGAGAAACAGGGCTGCTGCTCGTGTTGTAAAGCTCAACATAGTCATAGAACGCGCCGTCAGATGCAGGCTGTGTGGAATTCTTTGTGCAGACTTCATTGATGACAACGCCCGATGCTGCCTGCACAGTCATAGGCGGCAGAACGAGTGCTGTTGCGGCGACCATGACGGACGCCGTGCCCATAGCGGACAAACGATGCATTTTCTTTCTCATACTTATTCCCCTTTTCTGTAATACGATGGTCGACTGTGATACGACCAACGGTTCTGGTATATGTTACCAGTATCAGTATACCACAGAATCAGAAATTCGTCAAGCCGCATACAGATTCGTTTTTCCTATGGCTCTATCCCCCTCTGCCTATGGCGCAGAAACTTTTGGCTGCGCATCCGGCTTTTCGGGCGAACCTGCACAACATAACTGAAACCATGCTGAAAAAATCGCCCCATACAGCCAAAATGCACGGGACGAAGTATTTTTTCAGATTTTTTCGAGCCCCCGGCATATCTGCCAGAGGAACGGATAATAGGCGGCATTGCAAAGGTGCAGACCGTCGCCGCGGTGATAATTCTCCTTCAGCGCGTTGTCCTCATTTTTGAGCTCCGCGGTCACATCGATATAGTGCCAGACACCGGAATCCTCCGCCCATGCCCGGAGTGCATCGTTATAGCGGTCGATCTTCTTGTTGGAGAATTTCTGGTTCGATGAGGTCACGGGCGTGATCGAAAGCACGCTCACATCTGCATCGGGTGCCGCCGCATGCACTGCCTCCAACAGAACACCGTACAGGCTGAGAAATGTCTCCTCGTCCACGAGATTGAGATCGTTGAGCCCGAACGAACAGATGATATGCTTCGGCTGAATCGTTTCCGCAGCCGTCACCGCATCCATTTCCGTGCCGTCCACATCGAACACTGTCTCCATCACATGCCGCACGCCCAGTCCGACCAGTGCCGCAACATGCTCCGGCGGCACCGTGCCGGATTTTCGCAGTCCGGTGATGATGCTGTCACCGATAAAGAGCGTATCGCCGATGATCTCACCGTATCCGCTCAGATCGTAGATCTCCGCTTCCGCAGGAAGCGTTGTCCCGGATGTGGTCTGCGCGGCAGTCTGCGGTGCAGTCGTCTCAGAAGTGGCTGCAGCCGTTGTTTCGGCAGTCGTTTTTGCGGTTGTACGGGCTTTGGTTGTGCGCTTTGTCGTTATCACGGACGCCGCTGTAGTCTGCGGTTCTGTTTCGGGTTCGGTTTCCGCAGCAGTTTCAGCCGTTGTCTGCGTTTCGGTCACGGTCGCCGTTGAGGATGCCGTGCTCACAGCGGAAGCCGTTGTCGCTGCCGATGTCGCGGGTGCCGCCTTCTGCACGACAGTGGTCAGCACGGTCGATGCAGAAGATTCCGAAGCAGCCGTTTCTGAAACGGTTGTCTCCGTCTGCGGTGCGGTCTCCGAC
>JAFZPL010000215.1 GCA_017550355.1 Oscillospiraceae bacterium
GGCCGGAGAGCCCGTGCTGGGCGACGATCCCGGCGACGATCGCGGCGAACGCTGCGGTCGGGCCCGAGATATTGACCCTGCTGCCGCCCAGGCAGGCGATCACGAAGCCCGCGACTATCGCGGTATAGAGTCCCTGTTCCGGCGAAAAGCCCCAGGCTATCTCGAGCGCGATCGAAAGCGGCAGCGCGATGATCGCGACGATCACGCCGGCGATCAGATCCTGTGCGAACTGCTTTCCGCTGTAGGTTTTCATGACAGAAAAGAGCTTTGGTTTCAGCTTGTCTGTCTTTGGCTGGGTTGCGGTTTGATTCATACATCCATCTCCATTTATACTTTAATTATTGTCGCTTTGCGGTATGTAACGCAGTTACATATTATACAGCGAAACATGGACAGAATCAAGAGGGAAACGCAAATTCCGGAATATTTTGTATGTTTGGATATTTCTTGCGGTGTTTGTGATGAAAATATCGGAAAATTTTCGGGCTGTATCCGAAAAAATGCCCGGAAAAGCTCCGGGCATTGATCCAATATGCGATTCAGACGTAAAAACCGCCTGTTTTGATTTTCACGGTCAGTATGCCGTCTTCTGCGGACAGCTTCAGGAACCATTCGTATTGGTCAGTGATGGTGCGGATCTTGGCAAGACCGTGCATATTTCCGCCATGTTTGCCCTTCACCTTCCCGATTTTGGCCTGTCTGGTGAGCGCTTTCACATCAAGCGTGCCGGTGTACGGATTGGAGACTGTGATCTGATGGCGCTTCGCGCTGACGGTGATGTTCCCGCCCTCTTTTGTATATCGGACAGCATTTGTGGCGAGCTGATCGCAGAGCTGCTGTACTTCTTCCGGTTTGGCTTTGACAGTGAGACTGCCGGATGTTTTCAGCTTCAGCCCGCGCATTTGCATATCCGCATCCAGACGGGAGAACGATTCCTTCAGGCATGCCGCAAGATCCATTTTCTGTTTTTTAGGCCGACGCTTCGGCTTTGTGAGCGGATAAAGAAGGAGGGGGATTTTGATCGAAATGGTGAAGATGCCGTTTTGTGCGGTGAGTTTCAGCTTCAAGCGATGCAGATTTGCGATATTGTGGATCATGCTCAGACCGAGCCCGCTGCCGGAATGTCTGCCGCGTGCTTCATCACCGCGCCGGAACGGATTCAGCAGTGTTTTGGTATCCAGTTCTCCGGTATACGGGTTAGAAATGGTGAGCCACCGCTTTGTGGCGGTGACGGTGATCTGCCCGCCTTCTGCGGCGTGATGCAGCACGTTGGAGGCGAGATTGTCGCAGAGCTGACGGATCAGATCCGGATTGCCTTTGAAAATGAAACTGCCGGATTCTTTCAGTTTCAGACCGCGGAACTGCATATCCGCACTGAGATGTGAGAAGGCTTCGTGCAGAATTTCGGTGAAATCAAGCATTTCTTTCTTCGGAAGACGGGTATCCTCCAGCTTTGTCAGTTCCAGTGTTCCGACGATGATCTCATCCATATGCTGCACGCTTTGCAGAATCGAATCCGCATAGGAATCCGCTTTTTCGGGATGGGTGTGCTCCCGCAGATTTTCCGCATAGCCGGAGATGGCTGCGAGCGGTGTTTTCAGGTCGTGAGCGAGTGCGCCGGTGATATTTCTGCGGTAGGCTGCGATCTCATATTTCTTGCTGTAGCGGAGATGGGCGATGACAGCCCAGATAAAGCTTGCAATCAGGGCGACGATGGCCGCCTGGATGCTCTGCCAGAATATGTCGTAAGCATACCTCTCTTTGAACTCTTTTACGGGATCATAGTATTCGTAATGGAGCAGTCCCCATTCCTGATCCTGATAGGTGAGACATTCAACATCGTAACAAACGTACGGCGAGTAGTCTATCGATCGTAGAAGCGAAGTCGGCAGATGCCAGCATTGATAGAGTGCCGATTCCAAATATGATTCAGCATTTTCGCGGTAAGCACTCTGATAGTTTTCGTATGTTTCACATTGTCCGATTTTCCAGATACCCTCATCATCCGGATAGTCATACCATTCTGAATAATCATAGTCGGTTCCATCCGGATACATGGACTCAGCCTTATTCTTCATTTCCGTGAATTCTTCTTCGGTGAGTTCCCTTTTCAGGCGTTGTTCGTTATCGTACTTTGCTCTGCGGATGCCTTTACCGATTTCATTTATCAGCGAGGTGTAATCATCGAAGGAGGATTCAATACATTTTTTTGCAGCTTCTGCGTGCGGAGCCTCAGATGCATTGATCAGCTGGATACACTCGCCGGAAAAATAATCGGCTTCGTCACCTGCTTCGTCGTCATCAGACTCCGTCCAATTGTGATAGGTTATAAGTTCATCTTTGCTGTCGATCGCACAGAGCTTTGTCCAGCCCTCGGTATCTTCCGGTGAAAGATCGACCCACTTTCCGACATATTGATCGCCTTCTTTATAAGGTGATATGTCCCAGTGATACAACTCCACAATACTGCCCCACGGACCGGATGGTCTCACAAAGACTTCTCCCGGCAGAAATTCATTGCCCTTGACATAAATGCTGTATGCGGTGATTCCCCAATTATGGTCGTCGCCTTCAAATTCATAGATCTGTTTGATGAGATCCTGATCTGTCAGATAGAGCTTTGTCATTTCTCCGTTAATCCGGGCGGTTGTGAATCCCAAAGGTCTGTTGAAATAATACTCGCCTGTTTCCGGCTGAAAGAGCATAAGCAGATTATCGTCTGTATCCAGTGAATTGGCTATCAACGAAAGCCGCGGGGAGATTTCTTCTTTCGATTCTGCCCTGCTGAGTGAGGCTTCCATATTTTTCTTCCGGGTGTCGCCGCCTTCATCGGAAAACCAATGTGAACTGTTGGCTCTGCAATATTCATCTACTTCCTTCCAGAATGTCTGGAGCTGAGATCCGCCGCATAACAGAACTACAAGCATAATAAGGAAAAATCGCCGGATCCAGAATCCGAACAGCTTTTTTTTGCGCTTCATAGAAAACACTCCCTGTCTATTTTTCTTTGAGCTGATACCCCTTGGAAATGACGGTGTGAATCTGCTTTCCTGCACTGCCGAGTGCCTTGCGGAGCTTTTTGATATGCGTATCCACAACGCGGTCGCTGCCAAAGAAATCGCTGCCCCAGATGCGGTCAAGGAGCTGTTCGCGGGAGATCACCCAGTTCTTATGCTCCATGAGATATTGCAGCAGCGCGAATTCCTTTGCGGCAAGCGTAACGGGCGTGCCGTTTGCGGATACAGCGAGCGTGAGCGGATCGAGCGAAATGCCGCCGCAGACGAGCTCCCGGCGGAGCACTGTCCCTTTTGCACGCCGCAGCAGTGCGAGTGTCTTTGCGAAGAGTGCGGCAAGCGAAAACGGCTTGATGATGTAATCGTCGCAGCCGAGCGTATAGCCGTACAGCACATCCTCCTCGCGGGCGCGCGCCGTGAGAAAGAGCAGCGGCACATCCGATGCACTGCGGATGCTCCGGCAAACCGAGAAGCCGTCCAGACCGGGCAGCATCACATCCAGCAGAATCAGATCATATACGCCGGAGCGTGCCGCTTCCAGCCCGTCCGCGCCGTTATGCACGGTGTCGATCGTGCAGATGCCTTCGCTCTGTGCGGAGAAATAGTCGCAGATCGTCTCGCAGATCTGTAAGTCGTCCTCAACCAGCAGAATCCTGTATGTCATTTCCGGTACCTCCCTGTGTCTTTATGATAGCAGTTCCGTGTGTCCTTCGTGTGTCCTTCCGGAGTTTTCTTTTCATGAAACGCATTCTTATTATAATACATCCCGTACGGTTTGTCAATCAGAGAAAAAGCCCGCAGAACGGATTCTGCGGGCTGCTTCTGTCTCGTTTACGGTAACAGACCATTACGGTAATTCATTGTGCCGAAAAAGACCTTGTTGAAGAAATCGGTTGTTTTTTCCTCGCCGAGCAGCTTTTTGAAGACATCCGTGGAGACGCCGCCATTTGTAATCAGACCGTAGCAGTATGCCTGCGTGTTTTTTAACTGTTCTGCCTGATCCTCCGCAGAGCTGACGGGCAGCGCTTTGGATGCGTCCAGATATGCAGTGAGGACATCCAGGAAAAGCTCGCTGTTCGTACTGTCTGCATCGTCTCCGGAAATTTCCTTGTGCATTGCCACACTGAGAAGGCTGTTGTACCAAGTGTCCTTGGTTTCGATCTCCGTAAGGTCGGAATACTTCGTTTTTACTTCTTCCAGCTGTTTGATGACGTTCTTGTATTCCTCCGTCTGGGTGTCGCCGACCAGATCGTAAAATTCAACATAGGATTTGCGAGTGCCGAAGATATACATGAAATCCATTGAGCAGACCGGCATATTCTTCTCAAACGGCGTGATGACGAATGAGACCATCTGCATGAATCCCATATCCGCCGTCATGACGGAGAGATTGCCGAGATCTTCAATGTGGTACTGATCGGTGTGGAATTTCATGATGCCGTAAAAGCGCAGATTTTCAAATTCGCCCGCGTTCAGCTGTCTGACCTTGTAATTCTTCATGACCTGTTCCATGCCGTCCATGACGGCGGAATTCATAATATAGGCGTTCCTGTTTCCGAAGATTTTGCAGGTGCCGTATGCAGCGCCGCCCAGCACCAGAAGCGATGCACCGACGCCGATCAGGATCTTTTTTGCTTTCATGAAATGACCTCCGTTCTGTGTAAAATGTATGTTGTATTGTACACTGCCTATGTGCTATTATAACATAAAACACGGGAAAAAGCAAGCAGAAAAAACAAGAATTCGTTGGGTTTCTTTTATGCGTGAAATGTCTGTGCTGTCAGGCGCTGAAACAGCATCCGGCACGAAGCGGATGCTGCTTTGCTTGTTATGCTCCCTCTGCAGGCTTGTGATCGTGCAGAAACTGTTCGATCGGAACGGGCTTGCCGTAATAGTAGCCCTGCAAACTGGTCACATGATATTTCCGGAGATAGTCGCGCATTTCGCTGTCCTCAATGCCCTCCGCGCAGAGCTCCGCGAAAAATGCGTCCGCGAGACGGGAGATCGAGCGGATCGTGCTTTGATCCATTTGCGAGGTCGTGATGTTTTTTACGTATTCGCGGTCGACCTTGATCGTGTCGATCGGCACCTCGCGCATCAGACCGATCGACGAAAAGCCCGTGCCGAAATCATCCAGCGCAAGACGAATGCCGTTGTCACGTAGGGCGGTGAAACGGTTCTTGAGCATGTTGATATCGAGGATGCGGCAGCGCTCCGTGATCTCCAGACAGAGATTCTGCGCCGGAAAGCCGGTCTCATGCAGGATATCCAGCACATCGTCCACAAAACTGTTCTGTTCCAGCTGGGAATATGCCAGATTCACATTCAGGATGAAATCGGGATAATCTTCCAGAAATGCTTTACCCTCGTGCAGCGCCGTCCGGAGGATCCATTTGCCGAGGATCGGGAACAGTGCATCCTGTTCCAGCACGGGGATAAACTGTACCGGCGGCACGACGCCGTAGGTATCGTCCTTCCAGCGGATGAGCGCTTCCGCGCCCTTGAGCCGTTCGGAATTTGCGTCGACGATCGGCTGATAGCAAAGATAGAAGCCCTTGCAGTTTTCGGTCACGCAGGAACGGATATAGTTGAGCATCTTGATGTATTTGCGGTTGTCATCCGAAGAGGCATCATTGAAAACGACCGCTTCGCCGTGTTTTTTCTTCTTGGATTCCGAATAGGCATAGGTGAGGCAGCTGTAAACGGTCTCAAGACTTTCCTCGCCGCCGTATACTGTCGCGATGCCGCCGTTCAGCGTCGGATTGATCCGTTCATCGTCAATGATAAAGCCGACGGTTGCATTGTGCTTGAGTTCAGTATACACCTTCTGAAGATGCTCTGCCTCGCCGTTTTCGCAGATAACGGCGAATTTGGTGCCGTCCATGCGGTACACGCTGCTGAATTCCGCTGTGAGCAGATTTGCGACATGCCGGAGGACGCTGTTTCCGAAGCTGTAGCCATACAAATTATTGATATCGGAAAAGCCGGAGATGCCGACCATCATGAGCAGCGCGGGTGTTTTTTTCCAGAGGAGCGCTTTCAGGTCATCCAGAAAGCCGTACAGGCTGCGCAGACCGGTGGTGGGATCGACATAATTGATGGCGCCGTGATTCTGAATCGCACCGGCAAAGTAACGCGCTTCGTCATTTTCGCCGCGGATCAGGATACCCTGACATGTGCAGACGACATAGCTGCCGTCCTTTGCCATGGCGCGGTACTGCAGCTTGTGCTCCTCCGTCTCACCTTTATAGATAGCTTCCATGCTCCTTGCATATTCCTCACGGTCGTCCGGATGAACATGATTGAGCCAGATCTCCGAAACATTCTCCATATATTCAGACGGCAGACCAAAAAACTCGACTGCCTGCCGTGACCATCTTGATAAATCATATTTCATGTCAGTCAGAAAGACATACTTTCCGCCGGCTGTGATTGAAAAAGCATGAAAGAGATTGTCAAGCATATGCCTGGCTTTCCTGGTGATTTCCATACGTATCCCTCCTTTTGCGGAACGAAGATGAAGCAATTGCTGTGATTATAAATGATAAAACAAAGATGAAAGCGGAAAAACGGGACTTTGGGCAATATATATCCCATCATAACAATTCTATTATACAACATTTTCCAAAGGAAGTCAATGCCTTTTGTGAAATTTCTTCAATTAAAAGACGGGAACGGCGGAGTTTCAGATTGACAAATCCGCTTTATCATGCTATAATAGTATCATGGAAAAATATGGAAGTAAGGATGGAAGCGCATGAGCATACCCTTTCATACGCCGGTTCCCGGAGACGGCAGCGCTGTGCGTGCAGCAGCCGCACAGTGCGGGGCGATGGAAAACGACGCTGCCTTTGCGAGCATTTATCTGCTGCGCGGGAAATACGGCACTGAGATCGCCGAAGAAAACGGCATGATCCTTCGCCGGTACCGCAGCGGATACCGCGCAGGGAGCTTCGGTTTTCCGCTCGGACTGCGGGCGCATCTGCGGGATGCGGTCTGCCGGCTGGCTGCGGAAGCGCAGGAGACCGGCGGACAGCTGAAGCTGACGCTGCTAAATGAGGCGCAGTGTGCGCTGCTGGCAGCGGAATTTCCGGACGCATTCTCGTTGACGGCGGCGGAGGAATACACGGAGTATCTATATCTGCGGGAGAATCTCGCACAGCTGCGCGGCAGCAGGTATCACGGCAAGCGGAACCATATCGCGCAGTTCTGGCGCGGCGATCCCGAGGCGATGATCCAGCCGCTGATCGCGGAAAATGCACAGTATGCTGCAGAGATCGCACGGGCATGGCTCAGTCAGCGTGAAGATCCGGAGGAACCGTCTCTGCAGGCGGAGCTTCGATGCATCGAAGAAGCGGCGGCGCAGTTTGATGCGCTCGGCATGTCCGGGCTGTTGCTGTATTCCGGCGGAGAACCGATCGGCATGACGATGGTTTCGGAGATCTCGCCGGGCATCTGGGATGTCCATTTTGAAAAGGTGAAGCCGGGATATCCGCATGCATGGAGCGTGGTGGCAAATGAGATGGCGAAATGTCTGCCAGATGCGGAATATCTCAACCGTGAGGAGGATCTCGGCGAATCGGGCATGCGCCGTTCCAAGCAGTCCTATCAGCCGGATCTTCTCAATCTGAAATTCAACGCAGTATTAAAGGACGGTGCAACAATATGCTGAGTGCGATCCTCTCCGGCAGGACCTGTGCGGTCTGCCGGAACTGCTGTATCTTTGAGGAGCAGAGCGCGTGGGAGCTTCCGACTTTTTCTGCGGAAGCAGCATCGCGGCTGCCGGAATCTTACCGGAAAACAAAGGACGGCGCCCGATACCGGATCACGCTGCCCTATGATGAAACACATGCCGCGCAGCCCTGTCCGTTTCTGGACAACCGGACGGGATGCACGCTCCCGCCGGACGAAAAGCCGTTCGCGTGCAGTCTCTGGCCTGTGCGCCTGATGCGGGACGAAAGCGGCGAAGTCTTTTTTGCGCTGTACTGCGGCTGTCCGGGCATCCCCGCAGAAAAGCTGCCGGCGGTACATGAACTGCTGGACGGCGGTCTGCGGGCGCGGGCGCTTGCGGAGGCAGAACGCGATCCCTCGCTGATTCTGCCGTATCACAGCAACTATATCCGAATCGGCTGAAAGGAGCATACCACAATGGATCATCCGTATCCGTCATCGGTCTACAATTATTTCACGGAGCTTGCTGCAATCCCGCACGGCTCCGGCAATACGGCGGGCATCCGCAGATGGTGCCTGGAAACAGCAAAGCGTCTGCATATTGAAGCCTATGCCGACGAAACGGGCAATGTCATCATGAAAAAGCCGGCGTCGGCTGGCTGTGAAGATCATCCGGGCGTGATTTTGCAGGGGCATATGGATATGGTCTGTGCGAAGCTCCCGGACTGCAGGAAGAACATGGAGACAGAGGGGCTTGATCTCGTCTGGGACGGCGATTTTCTCCGTGCGGACGGTACCACGCTCGGCGGTGATGACGGCATTGCTGTCGCGTATGCGTTTGCGGTGCTTGAGGATGATGCGATCGTGCATCCGCCGCTGACGGTCATTCTCACTGTGGATGAGGAGACCGGCATGGACGGTGCAACGGGACTTTCGCCGGACGCGCTGACAGGAAAATACCTGATCAATATTGATTCAGAGGCAGAGGGCGTGTTCACGGTCGGCTGTGCAGGCGGTGTGCGGAGTCATCTGCGGTTCCCGTGCGAAATGCAGACTGTCACCGGTACAAAACTGACGCTGACAGTGAACGGGCTGACCGGCGGACATTCCGGTGCCGAGATCCACAAACCGCTTGTTAATGCGAATCTCGCGGTGCTTGAACTGCTGCGGTCGCTCCCTGCGGGATATTGTCTTTGCGAATTGGCAGGCGGTGTGCGGGATAACGTGATCCCGACAGAATGCACCGCATCGCTGACTGCACCGGATCCGGATGCCGCAGAACAGGCGGTTCGTGCCGCGTTTGAGAAGCTGCGGCGGGCAAATCCGCAGGAGACCGGCATGGCACTGCAGCTTTCGTCGGAATCCGGCACATTTGAGGTGCTGACCGCAGATTCGACCGCAAAACTGGTACAGGTTCTGTCGCAGCTGCCGAACGGTGTGCAGAAAATGAACGAGATCCTCCATATGCCGGAGACCTCGCTGAATCTGGGCATCTTTTCGCTGACGGACGGCGTAATGCAGGCGGATGCTCTGATCCGCAGCGGTATCAATGCCGAGAAATACGCTCTTGCGGACAGACTTCGTGCCATCGCGGAACAGGCGGGCGGCACGGCGTCGCAGTCGGGCGATTATGCGGCATGGGAATACAAGCCGGACACGGAGCTTGAACGCAAAGCCGCGGCGGTGTTTACGGCGCAGTACGGAAAAGCACCGGTCATTGAAACGATCCATGCGGGGCTGGAATGCGGCATTCTGACCGCGAAAGCGCCTCATCTGGAAGCAATCTCCATCGGGCCGGATCTGCTGGACATCCACACACCGCGGGAACGCCTTTCGATCGCGTCGGCGGCGCGGACATGGGATCTCCTGCTCGGTATCCTCCGCGTACTGTGAGGGCAGAAAATGATCAGAGAAATCGGAACAGAGGATTTCGGCGGGCTGATGCAGCTCTATACACAGCTGCACGACAACCCGATACCGGAACAGGACGAACGGATCCGCGGTATCTGGGAACGCATCCTGCGCGATCCGGATCACCATATCATCATCGCGGAGGAGAGCGGGAAGATCGTGTCTTCCTGTGTCTGCGTGATCGTGCCGAATCTGACGCACGAACAGAGACCGTATGCGCTCATTGAAAACGTGGTCACGGATCAGGCTTACAGAAAGCGTGGGCTTGCGTCGGCATGCCTGCAATATGCCAAAGAGCTCGCGGTACGGGAACACTGCTACAAGATGATGCTCCTGACCGGTTCCAAAGAGCCCGGAACGCTCCGGTTCTACAAACAGGCCGGATATAACAGAAAAGATAAGACAGCATTCATACAGTGGCTGTAAAAAACGGATGTAATACGAACACAAAGGGGAATGGAAAATGAGACTGATGCACCTTGCAGATCTGCACCTCGGTAAAATTCTTTTCAAGCGCAGTCTGCTGAACGATCAGCACTATATTTTGCAGCAGATCCTTGAAATTGCAGCGAAACAGGATCTGGACGGCGTTCTGATTGCCGGAGATCTCTACCAGCGCAACACACCGGCAGCAGACGCTATGACTGAACTGAGCAGTTTTCTGACGGCGCTCCATGAGCTCGGATTGCCGGTCTATATTGTCAGCGGAAACCATGATTCCGCGGAACGGCTCGCGTATCTTTCGTCCATTGCCGAAAAATCGGGCATCTATATCGCAAGCCCCGATGCCGGCGAGATCCGGACGATCCCGTTTGAGGATGCATACGGAAAGGGCTTCATCCATCTGCTTTCCTTCTGCACGCCGCTGCAGATCCGCCAGCGGTTCAGGGAACAGGCGGAGTCCATCGACAGCTACGACGATGCGGCTGCCGCTGTGCTGAACGCGCACGAAATTGACACCTCCGTGCGGAATATCATGGTCGCGCATCAGTTCATCACGGGCGCGGAGACCTCTGGCTCGGAAGAAATGAGCGTCGGCGGCTCAGAGAATATCCGCTGTTCGCTGTTTGATGCATATGATTATGTCGCGCTCGGTCATCTGCACGGCCCGCAGAGAGTCGGCAGGGACACGGTGCGCTATGCAGGCTCTCCGCTGAAATACTCCTTCTCGGAGACAGGTCAGAAGAAATCGGTCACGATCGTGGAACTCCGCGAAAAGGGCAGCGTCACGGTCGAACAGATCCCGCTGACGCCGCTGCACGATATGACCGAGCTGACCGGCACCTTTGACGCACTGATGGAACAGGGATGCAAGGATTATGTACATATCACGCTGACGGACGAGGAACCGCCCGTCGATGCAGCGAAACGCTTGCGTCATGTGTTCCCGAATCTCCTGCAGACGACGGTGCGAAATGCGAAATTCCGCGAAGATCTGGGCGTTTCGGGTAATGCAGAGCCGCAGAAGGATCTGGGATTTCTTTCGATGGTGCATGATTTCTATGCGTTCCGCAACAACGGCGCTAAGATGAGCGATCCGCAGCTTGAGATCATTCATGCACTGCTGGAAGAGATGAATGAAGAGGAGGCTGGTGACTGATGAGACCGCTGCGTCTGACGATGGAAGGATTCGGACCGTATGCCGGAAAGGTGACGGTTGATTTTACAAAGCTCAGCAGATACGGGCTGTTTCTGATCTCCGGCGATACCGGTGCCGGAAAGACGACGGTCTTTGACGGCATCACATACGCGCTGTACGGCGTCGCGAGCGGCGGAAAAAACCGCAGAAGCGCAGACGGCTTCCGTTCCAATTATGCCGATCCGCAGACCGATACCAACGTGACGTTCACATTTTCGCATCACGGCGAGGAATTCACGGTCAGCCGGAATCCGAGATATATGCGTGCGAAGCGTGTCGGCGAGGGTATGACCGAACAGGCGAGCAGCGTGACGCTGGTGCGTGAGAGCGACGGTACGGTCTGGCGTAATGCGGATGACGTGAAAAAGAAGATCGAGGAGATCATCGGTCTGACGGATACGCAGTTCGCGCAGACGGTCATGATCGCGCAGGGCGATTTTCTGAAAATTCTGAACGCCGATTCCAAGGAACGGCAGAAGCTGTTTCAGAAGCTGTTTTCCACAATGCGGTATGCGCAGTTTCAGGAACTGCTGAAACGGGAAAACACCGCCGCGGGGCAGAAGATCACTGAGATCGACGGGCAGATCACGGCTGCGGCGCGGGATATTTCCGTGCCGGGTACGGAGAACGGTGCGCTGCTGCTGAATACACTCTACACCCAGCCGCAGGAGGCAGGGGATGCCGTGCAGCCGCTCAGCGCGTACTGCGGGATGCTCCGTGAAGAGCTGGATCAGCAGGATGCCGCGCTTCAGACGCTCTTTTCGGAGATCCAGAACAAGCAGAAAACGCTGACGGAGAACAAGCATCAGAATCAGCTGCTTGCGGATCTGCAGCGGGCGAATGCACTGCTGACTGAGCTGAGCATGCAGGAGAGTTCCTACGCAAATAAGCGCACGGAATATGAAAATGCGGAGGCTGCGATGCCGCTGCAAAAGGCTGCCGAGGATATCCGGCGTGAGGAGGCGTTGCTCAGCCGTACCGAGCAGAAGCGCGATCAGTTTGAAGCGGCGCTGCCGGGACTGGAGGCAGATTCGATGGAGGCGGAGCGCAGGGCACTGGATGCACAGGCGGCGGTCGATATCCGGATTCCAGAACTGCGCGTTCTGCTGGACGGTACGCGGGAATCGCTTCATCTGCTTTTGCAGATCGCTGACAAAAAGCTGGAGCTTGCAAGGGCACTGCAAAAGCGTGCGGAATTTGCGGAAAAGCTGCCCGTGCTCGAACAGAAGCTGCGGGATTCCGAGCGTGCAGCAAAAACGGCACAGGAACAGCTGCGCGTGAAGGAGCCTGTCATTAAAGAAAAGCTGGAAGCGCTCCGCAATGCACAGCGTCTGCTCGGTGAGTGCAGACAGCTGCGTGAACGGAACAAGCAGGCGGCGGCACAGCTCATGATCCGCGAACAGGAATTGGAACTGCGGCGTTCTGCATATGATGCATGCAGACAGCGCTATCATGCGGCGATCGCGGCACGCCTTGCCGATGAGGCGCTGAAGCCCGATATGCCGTGTCCGGTCTGCGGTTCCACGCATCATCCGAGCCCGGCGGTTCTGCCGGAGGGCTGCCCATCAACGGCGGAATTTGAACGTCTTCAGGCGCTGGAACGGGAAGCGGATCAGGCATATCAGGCACAGCGTTCCCGCACGGATCAGATTCAGCAGGATCTCGACACGATGACGGCGCAGCTGCGTGCGATCGTTGATACGGAGCAGGACGAGGATGAGGACGAGATCTACGCGCAGATCGCCGAATATGAAAAGGAACTCGACACGCTGCGCCAGATGCAGGATGAAGCCACGAAGGCGCAGTTTACTGCGAAAAATGTTTATGACCGCGTGAAGACGGGACAGGATGCTGAGACAGCGCATACTGCGGAGATCGACGCGGCGCTGCTTGCGCTGGAACAGAAGCAGACAGATCCGACAGCGGACGAGGTCATGCTGCGTTCCCAGATCGCGGAATATGAAGCGGAGGAGGAACGTCTGCGCAAGGCGCTCCGGGATGCAATGGGTGTGAAGCACCGTGCGGATACGGCGCTTGCAGCAGGAAAATCCAACTATATCTCCGAGGCGGATCATGCCGCGAAAATGCAGGAGAATGTGTTCCGGCTTGAAGCAAATTATCAGGCGATGCTTGCAGGTTCGGTCTTTATTGACGAAAAGGCGTGGCGCGATGCCGTCCGCGATCCGGAGATGATCGGTATGCTGAAAGCCGCCGTGCGCAGCTACGAGGACAGACTGCAAAAGGCGCAGACGCTTGCGGAGACATTTCAGCGGGACTGCCGGATCACCGAACCGGCACCGGTGGATGCACTGGAAGAAGAGATCACTGCGATGAATGCGGCATATGAGGAGAAGCGCGGATCGTGCCAGCAGAAGCAGACGCAGTACGAGCAGCACAAGCGCGTGCTGGATAAGCTGGTGCCGCTGGCGGAGAGCCGCAAAGCCGCAGACCGCCGGTACCGCGATGTGCGCGACC
>JAFZPL010000216.1 GCA_017550355.1 Oscillospiraceae bacterium
CAGCTTCCGGACGGCGGATGCTATCACCAGTATCAGCCGCTCACCAAGAAGGGCAATTCCGATATCGGCGGCGACTTCTCCGATGATCCGCTGTGGATGATCCTTTCCGTCGGCGCATATATCAAGGAGACCGGCGACTGGTCGATCCTCGACACAATGGTGCCGTATGATAACGACGAATCCAAGGCGCAGACGATGCTCGATCATCTGACCGTGTCCTTCTACCACATCGTCAACAACCTCGGCCCGCACGGTCTGCCGCTCGCAATGCGTGCTGACTGGAACGACTGCATCAACCTCTCCTGCTTCTCCGACAAGCCGGGCGAATCCTTCCAGACCTACACGAACCCGAAGTTCAAGGCAGAGGGCGGCTATTCCAAGATTGCAGAATCCGTGATGGTTGCAGCGCTCTTCACCTACGCAGGCCCGACCTACGTCGGCATCCTCAAGCACCTCGGCAAGACCGATGAGGCTGCAAAGGCACAGGCTGAGATCGACAAGATGAAGAAGAACGTCATGGAGTCCGCATTCGACGGCGACTGGTTCCTCCGCGCATACGACGCAGAGGGCAAGAAGATGGGCTCCAAGGAATGCGAAGAGGGCAAGATCTTCATCGAGCCGCAGGGCTTCGCAGTCATGTCCGAGATCGGCAAGGATCAGGGCGCTGACATCAAGACGCTCGATTCCATCGACAAATATCTGAACACAAAGTACGGTCTGGTGCTGAACAATCCGGCATTCAGCAAGTACTATATCCAGTACGGCGAGATCTCCACATATCCGGGCGGATACAAGGAGAACGCAGGCATCTTCACGCACAACAACGCATGGATCATCTGCGCAGAGGCATATGCAGGCAGAGGCGACAAGGCGTTTGAGTACTATTCCAAGATCGCTCCGGCATTCAACGAGGACATTTCCGATCTGCACAAGACCGAGCCGTATGTCTACGGTCAGATGATCGCAGGTAAGGACGCATCCCGCTTCGGCGAGGGCAAGAACTCCTGGCTGACCGGTACTGCGGCATGGAACATGGTCGCGATCTCGCAGTATATCCTCGGCATTCAGCCGGACTTCGACGGTCTGCGCATCGATCCCTCCATCCCGAAGGCTTGGGACGGCTTCACTGCCACCAGAAAGTTCCGCGGCGTGACCTACAAGATCACAGTGCAGAATCCGGCACATGTGTGCAAGGGCATCAAGGAAGTGACTGTTGACGGCAAGGCACATACCGGCGATATCAATCTGCTTCCTGTCTTCCCGGCAGGCGAAACACACGAAGTCACCGTTGTGATGGGCTGAGATGTGATGTGAAATGGGGCGGCGCGGAAGGACTTCTGCGCCGTCTTTTCTCCGTTATACCGAATACGCTGCGCATATACCCGATCAATAATCAGGAGATGGTTCGCACATGAAATGCGGCCTGTCCTATCCTCCCCGCAAACGATCGGTGAAGAAAACCATCGGCAGCCACAGGATCTGCAGTGCTTAAAAAATATGACAGCACACATCAGAGCAGCGTACTTCTGCCGGAAATCTACGCCGGCATGACAAAAGAAGAGCTCTATGCAGCGCTCAAGCAATATTATTCCGCGCTTTACGGCGGCAAGGTGCTCGAAAACCCGCTCGTACGGGAGGGCGCCGATAAGCTCCTTGATTATCAGAATTACGCCTTAACCACATTCCGGGCATACAGCGACAGCAATTACTGCTGCCGCATCAGCTATCAGGGATCTTCCAGCCACACGCTTTTCAACGTACTCAAACATGTGAAATAAACCGATACAAATGAAATAAAGGAGGCGATGCTTCATGAAATGCAGACTGTGCGGCGCAGCCGTGAAGCGCAAGAACGGTCACTGCACCCAGTGCGGTGCAAAGATTATGCGGAACCCGAACGAATACCGGAAAAACCTGTTCAAGCTGTTTCTGTTTTTTTGCGTGATGGTGCTGGCCGTGATCGTGTTCATCGTTTCCATGCTGATCTTCGACAAGGCGCATCAGGATGAAGCACTGCTGCCGGGACTTTATACCGGCATGACCAAACAGGAAATGATCCAGACGCTTCAGCGTGATTACCCTGCCTTTTCCGGCGGCAAACAGCTCCGCAGCACAAACGATATACAGAACAGCGACGGCTCCATGATCTACGTCTCCTATTCAGAGTACAGCAAAGTGCTCGGGCAAAACCGCCCGATGGCATTTGTTGCGACGCTTTTTGGCATGAACAATCAGCAGTACCTCGACACATACAGCGTTGTGATCCCTTATGTCACCGACGCAGAAAGCGACGGCTCAAGCGGCAACAAGTCAGCTGTCTACGATATCCAGACGAAGATTCTCCCGGTGCTCATCAACAAATACGGTGCTTCTGAGGAAGCGGGCGGCATCGTGGAATATTACAGACAGTTCAATTTCAGCGAATCGGTCACTGCAACGGACAGCAAGGTCAGCGACCTGCCCGAGTATGAGGATGCTCTGCTGAAGGAATTCAAGGGCTATGAGGGAACAAGCTTCTGCGTCACGATCACCTATGCGGGCAATTCGTTCAACCGCCTGCGTAAAACGCTGTTCGGCTGAGCCCGTACAGAATTATCCGACAAAGACCGGCAGGATTTTGCAAAACCGCTTGCAATCCTGCCGGTTTTGTGGTATGATAGAGGCATAAACGCAGAAGCTGCGGCGTAGAAAGGAGCATAACGATGGAATTTTGGGATGCCGTGAGCCGGGGCATGAACAAGCTGGCAAACAAACTTGACGCACTGACGGACGGCAGTCAGACTGCACCGGACGATACGGGATTTTCCGTGATGGATAAGGATTACTGCTGGGAGGATCTGGATTACGTCGGAGACGATACCCTGCAGCGGCATGTGGTTTCGGGACAGTGCCGGATCGTGGATAAATACGGCACAGTCGTCGACCGCGGTACACAGGAAGAACTGGAACAGTCGATGATCAAGCGTTCCGCACGAATTGAAGCACTCCGCGAATCGGGACTGCTCACACAGGGACTGCCGCCCTCCTCGGATATGCTGCACCCGGTACAGGCGCAGTACGGCGACATCATCGGCGTTGTGCGCGGCGGCGGCATGTATGAGCATTACGGGATCTATGTCAGCGAGACATGCGTGATCCACTACGCGATCCCGGCAAGCATGACGATCGGTCTGCCGACGGTGCATGCAACGAGTCTGCGCAATTTCCTGCTGTCCGACAAAGAATACTTCATTCTGGATTTTCCGCGTCCCTATCAGGCACCTGTGCGCATCGGAAATCAGGATTCCGTGCCGCATTCGGAAACCGTTTCGGAGGAACTGGCGCGGCATCTGCGGACACAGTACGGCTATCATCTCTATACGCCGCAGGAAACGGTCGAACGCGCAAAGCAGCGCCTCGGCGAAACGAGCTACAATCTCTTCACGAACAACTGTGAGCATTTCGCGATCTGGTGCAAGACCGGCGTGAGCGAATCGCTGCAGATCTCCAACATGTTCTCGAAGCTGCTCGGCACACCCGGCTTCTCCTTCCGCCGCACCGTACCGAACCAGTAATTGCAGAGCCCGCGCCGGCACAGGCGCATACAGAATACTTATATATAAGTGCCCTTCTCACGGCCGCGGTCTTTTGCAGACTGCGCCGCGGGAAGGGCGCTGTTTTCGTGCGCAGTCAGAACTTAGGAGACAGGATCACATGCTCCGTCCCGCGTTTTGGTGTTTCATTGGTGAAGCGGATGCTCCCAATTCCTCACTCATCTCTCCTGACGCCTCACTTGCCGCAATTCTTCCCATTAGTGCTTAATATACTTTTCATAATACTCCGGCTATCAAATGCGTTTTTTGGGTTTACAATTGCAGAATTTTGTGCTATAATAAGATGGAGTATCTATACGCGGGAGGGTGTGAGACAGATGCCGAGTATCTATACAGATGAGGAACGCAGCCGCCGGTACGGCGAACTGCGAGAACGGAAAAAATGGCTTGACAGGGCATACAGCATTTCTATGTTTGTAACGCTCGGAATCGCGTTATTCCTGCTGCTCCCGTGCCTTTACATGACCTTCATGCAGGGCATCTTCCTCTTCCAGATCTCCCAGATTTTCAACATGCTCATACTCCTGCTGATGTTCACGTTCCAGGTCTGCGGGATTTACAGCCGCAGATGGCAGTTCACGGCGGCGTCAGCGGCAACGGAATTCGTCATGGAGACAATGAAAATGAAGCTTGTCGGCATCGAAAGCATCCTGCCCTGGTTCATGGTCGGGTTCAGCTGCGTGACGGTCTTTGTCTTTTTCTGCCACTACGCCAACAACAAGCTCTCACAGGAGGAAGGCTACCCGGATTTCGATATCAGCTATGAAGAACGCGCACAGCAAAAAAAGCAGACGGAAGCGCGGCAGATGCACCGAATCTTACAGGAAGAGGCAAAGCCTGCTGATCCCAATGCGGAAAGCGATATGACAGATCTGCTTGACGAAGCACAGCGCACCGTGCCGGCAGCCCTGACCGCTTACCGCGACAGGCATACGCTCAACACACAGAACACCGGCGAAAAGCAGTATGTTCCCGGCGAGATGGATGAACTCTGACAGAAGGAGGAAGCAATGACAGGTTTACTGACAGATGATGTGCGCCGTGAACGCTATGCCGTTTTGCAGGAAGAACGCATCAGATGTGAAAAGCAGTTCGATCGGTGCGGCACATTTCTGGCATATGCAGCGGCAGCGGATGTCATAGGGAATATCATAATGATTGCAGCGATTGGTCTGGTCACACCGATCGGGAATGAACTGCTCATATGTATTCCGCTTTCACTTGTGATCTATGCGCTGATATTTACAGGCATATCCGACAGAATGATGCTGCGTGCCGTGATCGGTGCGGCACTTGCGGTTCTGCGAATCATTCTCGTTCCGTTCAGCTTTTTTGTGCTGGCAGTCATACCGATTCTCGCTTCCCTGCTTGCAATACGCAAATGGGAGACACTCAGCAAAGAGGAAGGTTTCCCGGAATTTGATATCAGCTTTGATGAACGCGGGAAATGTGCGGCGCAGACCGTCAGGAACGCAGAATACGAATGATTCGTAAGTGAGGATACTAATGGCAAGTTTATTTGATGACGAGGTGCGGCGTGAGCATTATGCAGTATGCCGCGCAAGACGGATCGCCTGTGAAAAGCGTTTCAATCTCTGCGGCGGCGTGATGGTGTTCATCATCATAGGGGATATCATGGGCACAATGTTCAGCGGCATCCTCGAAAAAATGACGGACGTGAACCCCTGCCCGGTATGGCTGCTGCCGCTGTCGCTGACAGTCTATGCACTGATGCTGTTCGGCACATTCAGCCGGAAAATGCTTCCGGTTCTGGTCGGCGTTCTGCTCAGCATTGTCCGCATTGCGCTGGGACCGGTCACCTTTTTCACATTGGCGTTTCTCCCGATCACAGTCATGGCACTGACCACGCGGACATGGGTTTCCCTCAGCAAGGAGGAGGGCTTTCCGCTGTTCGATATCAGCTTTGACGAGCGCAAAAAACGTGCGGTACAGATGGAACGCATCACCAAGCATGTGGCGATCGAAACCGGCAAGCGCAGAACCGCTGCGCCGGATGCAGGCGAAATGTCCGATCTGCTGGATACGGCAGGCGATACACCCGTCGCAGCGGCAGAGCTTTCCGGCTATCATGACCGCAGCCGGCACGGGCGAATCACGGAATCCGGAAAGGCCGTTGAATACGGAAATATGGATGACCTGTAAGCGAGGACAAGATGGCAAGTTTACTGAATGACGAAGTACGGCGCGAGCATTATGCCGTGTGCCGTGAACAGCGAATCAAATGTGAAAAGCTTTTCAGTCTCTGCGGCGGAGTCATGGTTGGTCTCTGTGCGGCAGATATTATCAGCTCGCTGTATCTGGCGATATGGGTGACATACGATATGACGGTCAAGAACGCCTCGCACCTGGTCGGCGGATGGAATCTCAGCAATTTCGGCTGTCTGATTCTTTCGCTGGCGATTTGCGTGACGGTGCTGCTGGGTGTCCACGCACGAAAGACACGGACGGTGCTGATCGGTCTGATCCTTTCGCCGGTGCGCGTGGTGCTGGAACCGCTCCGGTTCTTCACGCTGGCAGTGATCCCGATCGTTGTTTGTTTCCTCAGCATGCGAAAGTGGGATGCACTCAGCAAGGAGGACGGCTTTCCGCAGTTTGATATCAGCTTTGACGAGCGCAAGAAACGTGCGGCGCAGATGGAACGCATCACCAAGCATATGGCGATCGAAACCGGCAAGCGCAGAACCGCTGCGCCGGATGCAGGCGAAATGTCTGATCTGCTGGATACGGCAGGCGATACACCCGTTGCGGCGGCAGAGCTTTCGGGCTATCATGACCGCAGCCGGCACGGACAGATCACGGAATCCGGCAGGAATGTGGCGTTCGGCGATATGGATGAACTCTGATAGAAGGATGTGATGTCAATGAACGGATACAGCGACGAAGAACGCGACAGGCGTTACGCTGTCATGCGCGACCGGAAAAAACAGCTCGAAACGCAGTACGGAATCCTCTGGATCGCGGTGTTTCTCGCACATGCACTGATGCTGTATATCGGGCTGGACAACAGCCGCGGCACTACGGCGTTTGTGATAGCAACCAGCTTTCTCACAGCATCGACTGTCTGCCAGTTCTGCGGACTTTACCGGAAAGAACGGCGCGAGACGATCATCGGCGCCGGTGCTGCTGCTGTCTCGTATGTCTGCGGCATGTTCAGCGTGCCGTCCGCAGTGATGCTGACTTATATCCTGAGTATTCTCCCAATGGCGGGCGTGATCGCATGGACGATGCGCGTGCATAAGAAATGGGAGGATCTCTCGGAACAGGAAGGCTTTCCGCTGTTCAAGGTCTCGCTCAATCAGACCGGACAGCGTGCAAAGACCGCAGAGCAGATCACCAAACGCGCCGCCATTGCGGAGGGCGTCCGTTCGGATGCATCCCCGAACGCGGGCGATATGCAGGATCTGCTGGATACAGGTGCACAGGCAGCCGCGGCAGAGCTCACGGGATATCATGACCGCAGCCGGCATGTTTCCGGCGTGCAAAACCAGAGAACCATTTCATCCGGCGATATGGATGAGATTTAACATTTAACAAAAAATGAAAGGCGGGCGTTTACTATGGCAAATCAGGCAACGAATCCCTTTGAAGAGGAAAAACCGAAAATCGTTCATCTCGAAAAATCACAGTCACATTATGAATATTGCAGAATGCAGATGCATGACATCGAACGTGCCTACCGCAGAACATTCATCGCGCACATGATCATCTGCATCGTGGTCTGCGGACTGGCAGTGTTTCATGTCTATATCGCCGGCTTTGATTTCCTGAGCCGCCCGATCGCGACAGCAGACAATCCGGAAGCCAATCTGGCAATGGCAAATCTGGCGGCGGGCATCTTCCAGATCATCGTCGGCATGGGTTCCCTGCTGATCGGCTATCTCGCGTGGGCAAATTTCCACACACTGCATATCATTCAGGCATGCTGGTTTTTCCTGGTCACGTTTCTCTCGATCTGGCGGCTGGATTATCTCTCTGCCGTGATCGGCATTGTGGGACTGGTGTTTTACTTCTTCGCGATCCGTGAGATGGGGCATGAAGCACAGCTTGCGGAAATGGAGGGTTACCCGGATTTCCAGGAGAAATTCAATATTTCGCAGTCGGACATCGTGATCCAGACGCTCCTGTCCCACAAGGGCGAGCATCGCACGAAATCCACGCTTTTCACGACGGATTATTCGCTGCGCCGCAAAAAGAAGAAGCATGCTGACGGCGAAAAAGAGGAGAAGGATCCGACCAAGGAGCTTGCAAAAGAGCTGAGAAAGCGCCTGGAGGAAGCAGAGGCGGCAAAGCATCCGGAGAAGCAGGAAACCGCAAATCCGGAGAGCAGCGCGGATGCACAGTCGGCTGAAATGCAGGATCTCATCGGCGAAGCGGTTCAGAAGACCGTGAACGAGATGGAACAGAAGGCAAGCGGTCAGGCTGACCCGGATGCGATCATTGCGGAAGCGGAAGCAAAGGCAAAGGCGATCCTTGCGGAAGCAATGGCAGAAGCAGAGCGCGTCAAGGCACAAAAGGCACAGAAAGCAGAACAGTAACCGCACAGCTTCACGATCATAAACAACACGGAGGTGTATTCCATTGAAACTATCCCCCGCCATGGAGGCACAATATGAAGAAAACCGTCTGAAAATGGCGCAGGTCAACAAGCGGTTCCGGCTCTATATGTGGGCGCAGCTCGTGCTCTGCATCCTCTTTTTCGTGTTCACAATGTATGCGGGTGCAAGCTCGACGCTGAATGAGGATGTCCACGGTCCCGCGAAATTCTACTACGCAATCGACGCCGGCCTCATTCAGATCCTGCTCGCTGCGGCATCGCTCGTGCTTGGATTTCTGGCAGCGGCGAAGAAGCGTCCTGCATCGTTCGTGCTGCTCGCGCTCTACACCTTCATGCTGATCTACACGCTGACCGGCTCCCATGTGCAGGGTGTGCTCGGAAACTGTGTGCTGCTTGCGGGCGGTCTGGCTCTGAACGGCTGGATGCAGGGCGTGTTCGGTGATCTGCAGGAGCTCTCGGAAAAACCGGGCTTCCCGCATTTCTCCGTGCTGAACGAGGAACGCGGCAGCTACGAAGCCCCGATCTATGTCACGCACAGACAGTCCGCCGACCACATGGACACCGTCGGAAAGCCGGCGGCGGAGAGTGCACCGTCTGCAAAAAAGCAGGGCGCAATGCTGAATGCCGATCATGCAGTTTCAGAGGATATGTTCTCGGACATGACCGTGCCGGAGCGCAGAGCGTCCGCGGAAGCGGCACTGCCGAAGCCGGATATCGCGCTGGAATCCTTCACGGGAACCGCACAGAAATCGCAGGAACAGGCGGAGGAAGCACGCAAGCAGGCGGAACTGGAACGCCAGCATGCACTGGAAGCGGCGATGCTGTCCGACATGACGCCGGAGAATGCACACCACTATCACGAGGGCGACGCCTCCATGCTGCCTTCTGCGGAGGAAGTCCGCGCACGGATGGCTGCGATGAAAAAGGCACGCCAGAACGGACAGGTATAACGCTGCATGGGGCAGATTTTCGCATTGGCTCTGATCAGCGGACTGCCGTTTCTGTTGCTGCATGATCTTGCAGACGAAATCCGGAACTGCAATCAGACAAAGCGTGAACGCCGGGCATCTTCCGGAGACAAACTATTTCGCGAGCGGCTGTTTCTGACCGGATATATGAACGGCATCCGGAAGCACCGACACATGATGCGGTACTGCTGCATCATGAACCGGATCCTGCTGCTGTATTTTTCAGTGCAGACGGTGCTGCTGCCGCTGTGCATCCTTTGCCCGTCAATCAAACCGTATGTGAAAGCCGCACTGATTGGCAAGGCTGTGATTCTGGACGTTCAGATATTTATATTTGCACTGCTGAACAGCCGGCATCAAAGCAATGGCGGCGTCGGATGGCGGCTTTGACTGCCGAACGGGCAGGCGGAACGCTGCGTCATTGCGTATTCCATATGATATAAGGAGGTAGGGCTGTGTTTGCGAAGGTCAACAGCCTGGGATTATTCGGTCTGAATGCGTTTTCCGTCGAGGTGGAGATCTCGCTGAACAAGGGCTTGCCGCGGTTTGAGATCGTCGGTCTGCCGGATGCCGCCGTATCGGAAAGCCGCGAGCGCATCAAAGCGGCGCTCTATACCTGCGGCATCATTTTCCCGACGAATAACTGCGTCGTGAACCTCGCGCCCGCCGATCAGCGCAAGAACGGCAGCATGCACGACCTTGCGATCTTCATGGCGATCCTTGCGGCGCTGGGCAGAGTGACCGTCCCGCAGGACTGCGCCATCATCGGCGAAGTGTCACTGAACGGCGATATCCGCAGAGTGTCGGGCGTGCTGCCGATGACGCTGCTTGCGAAGCAAAACGGCATGAAGACAATCTATGTGCCGATGGAGAACGCAAAGGAAGCGGCAGTCGTCGAGGGCATCACCGTATACGGCGTCCCGAACGCGGCGGCGCTGCTGGCGCATCTTGAGGACGGCGAAAAGCTGGAGCCTGTACAGCATGTTGGGCTTTCAGACACCGTTCTGCCGCCCGTTCCGGATTTTTCGGATGTCCACGGGCAGAGCGCGGCGAAATATGCGCTGGAGCTTGCGGCGGCAGGCGGCCACAATGCCCTGCTGATCGGCCCGCCGGGCAGCGGCAAAAGCATGCTTGCCAAGCGGATGCCGGGCATTCTGCCGGAGCTGACCTTTCAGGAATCCATCGAGACAACGATGATCCACTCCGTGGCGGGAATGCTGGACGCGGAGCATCCGCTGATTGCCGTGCGGCCGTTCCGTTCGCCGCACCACACGATCTCTGCGGCAGGACTTGCCGGCGGCGGCACGATCCCGCATCCCGGAGAGATCTCCCTCGCGCACAACGGTCTGCTGTTTCTGGATGAGCTTGCGGAATTTGACCGCCGCACGCTCGAGATCCTGCGTCAGCCGCTGGAAGACCGCTGTGTGACGATCTCCCGCGCAGCCGGTACCGTAAAATATCCGTGTACGATCATGCTGATCGCAGCGATGAACCCATGTCCGTGCGGTTACCTCGGCCATCCAACGCGCAAATGCACGTGCACAAAAAATGCAGCCGCCAATTACCTGAACCGCGTCTCCGGCCCGCTGCTGGATCGCTTCGATCTGCATATTGAGGCAGCGCCGGTGAGCTTTGACGATCTTTCGTCGAAGCAGCCGGAGGAATCTTCCGCCAAAATCCGCGAGCGCGTCGTGAAAACGCGGGCGGTGCAGCTGGAACGCTTCAAAGGCACATCCATCACCTGCAACGCACGGATCACGCCGGACAAGCTGCAGGAATTCTGCCCGATGACCGACCGCGCGAAAGCCCGCCTCAAGAAGGTCTTCGATCAGCTTGGGCTCTCAGCGCGTGCCTACGACCGTCTGCTCAAGGTGGCACGGACGGCAGCGGATATGCAGGGCGCGGAGATCATAGACGAAAAGCATATCGCGCAGGCGGTGCAGTACCGCACACTGGACAGAAAATACTGGCAGACAGGCTGACAGATCCCATGAGATATTCAGGTGCGCTGCTTCTCCGCCGCGGGCATCATGCGCCCGGCATCCGGACGAACGACAAGGCGCACGCGGGCTTCCGGGCAGACGGCAAGTCATACTATTTATATTAAAACGACTGTGACGTACCGGAAGATCGGGCAGATCCCGAAGGAAATACAGAGGCATATGACCGCTGTCTTTCCGGAACGGTGATCAGAAAGAGAATGAATCAAAGAAAAAGGAGTCTTATATTTGAAGAACATGAAACCGCTTGCCGCGCTGCTCTGTGCGGCAATGCTGCTGACCACAGGCTGCCGCAAGGGCGACGGCAACAGTGACCGTATGTCCAAGATCGTGACCTATGCGGATGCCGATACGCATGAGACCGCGCTGACGAGCGTGACGGCAGATCCGAACGCGAGCACTGACAAGCCGTTTGCGTTCGATGCTTCGTCGCTGAACCGTCCGAAGCAGGACATCGTGCTCGCGCTGCTCTATGAGAAAGAAACGGAATACCGGATTGATCAGGCGATCAATTATTACGATGCGGACGGCAATGTCTACCGCTATAACAAACCGCTCGATCTCAGCGGCGACTGGTTCTCCGAGCTGGAAAGCGACAGAAAGAACGGTGCGGCGCCCGTCAGCAAGATGAACGAAGCGGAGTGTGAGACGCTCTGGTATCTCGCTGCACAAGCGGAAGAATATGAAAAGCTGGATATGCAGCGCAGAGTCATTGACAAGGATGTGCAGGGAACCTACTGGCTCTACCTCATCAAGCCGGACGGCACACCGATCAAGCTCGCAGTATATGCGAAAACCTCCGAATACAGACACAGCGCTGAGGTCGCCTCGTTCCTCAACTGGTTCCGGTTCTTCTATCACGGCAATTACAAGTTCGGCGAATGAAAGGAATATGACGTTTGAAACGGATAGGAACAGAAAAAAAGGAGCACTTTTTCAAGCGGATCGACCATCTTCTTCTGCTGATGGTCACGGTATGCGCCGGCGTGAGCGTGATCATGCTGAAAGCAATGTGGGACAGGCAGATCACCAATGAAGTCGACGCAAACGACTGGATCGTGCAGCTCATTTCAATGGGCATCGGAATGGTCGGCTGCGTGACCGTTGCAGCGATGGATTATCACAAGCTGGCGAAATTCTGGTTTCTCTACGCGCCCGTCGCGCTCGGTCTGGTCGGACTGACATTCACCTCACTGGGCTACGGCCGTGAGGGCGCAGACGATATCGCATGGATCGACTTCGGCTTCGTGCAGATCCAGCCGGCGGAAATATTGAAGCTGGTCTTCCTGCTGACATTTTCGCTGCACATATCCAAGGTGGCAAAGCGGATCAATCAGCCGCTGCACCTGATCCTGCTCGGAATGCATGCCGCGGTGCCAATGGGCATTGTGGCGATCCAGGGCGACTACGGCACAGCGATCGTCTTTGCGGCAATGACCGTGACGATGCTGTTTGCTGCGGGGCTTTCCCTTTGGTATTTCCTCGGCGGACTGGTACTTTCGCCGATCGCGGTCTGGTTTCTCTGGACATATGTATTCGGCGATGTTCACCGGAACCGCATTCTCGTGCTGTTCAATCCCGGCACGGATCCGCTCGGTCTGGAATATCAGCCCGACCTGAGCATCAAGGCGATCAAAGCCGGTGGGCTGTTTGGACTCGGACTCAACGCAGAAGGCTATGTGACCGTGCCGGAAATGCACAACGACTTCATTTTCGCATTCATCGGCGAGGCGTTCGGCTTCGTGGGCGCAGTCGGTACCATCGTGATGCTCTCCGCAATCACGCTGCGCATTTTCGCAGACAGCCGCGCCGCCAAGGATACAATGGGCAGAACGATCTGCATGGGCGTTTTCGCGATCCTGTTCACACATGCCGTCATGAATCTCGGCATGGTGCTCAAGGTGATGCCGGTCATCGGTGTTCCGCTGCCGTTTTTCAGTGCGGGCGGCACAGCGATGGTCTCCATGTATATCTGCATCGGGCTGGTCATCAGTGCATATACACACAACTGGCGGAAATACCGCGTCTTCTATGATGCGGAGCCAGAGCAATAAACAATATTAAAGGAGTAAATCAAATGAACATCAATCTCTTAATGGAACTGAACACCAACACGTTCACGCTGAGCTTCAATCAGCACCTTGTCTTCGCCCTGATCGCGGGCATCTTCTTCCTGCTGCAGTTCATCCGCACAAGAAGATACTATCAGCTCATCATGGCGGGCGCGATCTTCGCTTCGCTCCTGATCTACCTGAGCGACAGCCGCGCCCTGTTCTACGGCGTCGGTGTCCTTGAGCTGATCCTGCTGATTGCGGCGCTGATCGTCAGCATCGTTCAGAACAGAATGGACAAGAAGCGGGAGGCGAACTCATGAAGGCGGAGCGTCTCGTGATCCTGGACTGGGACACGATGGCATACGATGCGGAAGAACTGAGCCCGAAGCGTTTTTCGGAGCTCGCCTGCCGCATGGAGGTCTTCGGGCTGACGAAGCCGGAGGAGACCGCCGCACATATCGGCGATGCGGACGCAGTCATCTGCAACAAGGTGCTGCTGACACGCGAGGTGCTGGAGCAGTGCCCGAATATCCGGTATATCGGCATTCTCGCAACGGGCTATAACAATGTCGACTTACAGGCGGCATCGGAGCGCGGCATCCCTGTCTGCAATGCGGGCAGCTATTCGACAAACTCCGTCGCGCAGCTCGTGTTTTCCTATATTCTTGATCATTATGAGCAGACAGCGCGGTATATCCGTGCGGTCAGAGCCGGCGAATGGGAAACCGCGCCCACCTTTTCCTATTTTCCGTACATCACAGAAGAGCTGGCAGGCAAACGGCTCTGCATCATCG
>JAFZPL010000217.1 GCA_017550355.1 Oscillospiraceae bacterium
GAATATCAAGGCAACGACCGGCAGCACCAAGAAGGCGACCTTCGCCGATGTGGCCGGTGCGGATGAGGAAAAGGCGGAGATGGCAGAGCTCGTCGATTTCCTCAAGAACCCCAAGAAGTTTGAGGATATCGGTGCAAGGATCCCGCGCGGCGTGCTGCTGCTGGGCCCTCCCGGTACCGGTAAAACGCTGCTTGCAAGAGCGGTTGCCGGCGAGGCAGGCGTGCCGTTCTTCCCGATCTCCGGTTCGGATTTCGTGGAAATGTTCGTCGGCGTCGGTGCAAGCCGTGTGCGCGACCTCTTTGAACAGGCGAAGAAGCATGCGCCGTCCATCGTCTTTATCGACGAGATCGACGCAGTCGGCAGACACAGAGGCTCCGGTCTCGGCGGCGGTCATGACGAGCGCGAACAGACGCTCAACCAGCTGCTCGTTGAGATGGACGGCTTTGAGGAGAACGAGAGCGTGATCGTCATTGCGGCGACCAACCGCCGTGATATCCTCGATCCGGCTCTGCTCCGTCCGGGCAGATTCGATCGACAGATCACCGTCAATTATCCCGACGTCAAGGGCAGAGAGGAGATCCTCCGCGTCCACAAGGGCAAGAAGCCGATCGGTCCGGATGTCGATTTCCACGAGATCGCAAAGGATACACAGGGCTTTACCGGTGCAGACCTTGAAAATCTGCTGAATGAAGCTGCGATCCTCGCAGCCCGCGCAAACCGCAAGGCGATCATTTCCGAAGACATTGAGGAAGCAACCATGAAGGTGCTTGCCGGTCCCGAAAAGAAATCGCATATCCCGACGGAAGCCGACAAGAAGATCACCGCGTTCCACGAGGCAGGTCACGCCGTTGTCGCATTCCACCTTAAGACACAGGACCGCGTGCAGCAGGTCAGCGTTATCTCCCGCGGTCTGGCGGCAGGTATGACCTGGACACGTCCGAACACCGAGGATAACCACATGAGCCGCACCAAGCTGCTGGAAACCATCGTCATGATGATGGGCGGCAGAGCCGGTGAGGCAACCGCGCTCGACGATATTTGCACGGGTGCTTCCAACGATATCGAACGCGCAACCAAGCTCGCAAAGAATATGGTCACCAAATGGGGCCTCTCCGATGCACTCGGCCCGATTGCATACGGATCCGAGAACGATGAAGTGTTCATCGGCAAGGATTTCGGTCATGTCCGCGATTACTCCGAGGAAGTCGCTGCCCGTATTGATGCCGAGGTGCGCAAGATCGTCGAGGCTGCCTATGCAAAGGCACTCCAGATCCTGAGTGAAAACCGCGCTCAGCTCGATGCACTGGCTGCATTCCTGCTGGAATTTGAGAAGGTCAACGAGGATGAGTTCACCGCGATCATGAAGGGTGAGCTGACCGTGGATCTCCGCAAGGCAGAGGAAGAGCAGAAGCGTGCAGCTGAAAAGGCTGCTGAGGAGGAGCGTGCAAGACTGCAGGCAGAGCGTGAAGCTGCCGAGCGTGAGGCAGAGGCTGCAAGAGAAGCTGCCGAAGCCGCAGAACGTGAGGAGGCACGCAAGTTCCGTGAGGCAAGACGCGCCGAGGAACGCGCACAGCGTGACGCGCTGGAAGCTGAGATGCGTGACAGCGCACAGAAGAAGCGCCGTTCCCTGCTTGACGGTGACGACGACATGCCGAAGAAGCGCCGCTCCCTGCTTGACGAAGATGACGATGCGTCGATGAAGCGCCGTTCGATGCTCGATGAGGATGACGATACGCCGAAGAAGCGCCGTTCGATGCTCGATGAGGATGACGATACGCCGAAAAAGCGCCGTTCGATGCTTGACGAGGATGACGATACGCCGAAAAAGCGCCGTTCCATGATGGATGACGATGCGGATACTGCACCGAAGAATCAGGATGCCGCACCGGAGGAGGATCCGGATATCATCGAGGCACGCAAGTTCCGCGAGGCAAGACGCGCCGCAGAACGCGCACAGCGTGAGGCAATGGAACAGGGCAAGCCGGACAATTCTCAGTCTAAGCGCAGCGAAGCACCGAAGAAGCCGGAAGAATCCGCTCCTGCAGCAAAGCCTGCTGAAAAGCCGGCGGTTTCTGACGATACCGCGCCGAAGCGCACATCCAGACAGTCGCTGATGGAGGACGATGAAGACCTCTTCAAGCCGATCGAGCTGCCGGTCAAGACCGAACAGCCTGCACAGAGTGAGCCCGCGCCTTCTCAGAAGAAAAAGTATGACGACGAGGACGATTTCGACGACGATTTCTCTGATTTCTTCAATTGATAAACAAATAAGCGAAGCCCGGTTCTGTTCCGGGCTTTGCTACGCTATCCGGAGGTACGTATGGCATTTAACAATCAGAAGTTTGCGGCGGCAACAGGGCTGATTTTCAACAAAGCCAATGCCGTTTTCTATGGGACACTGGATTCTTATCCGGTGTACTGCAAATATATCACCGGCAGAACGACATCCATGATCGTGCGCCTGCATGCGAAGACGGAGGATGCGCTCGATTTTTCGCAGTATCTTGAATCGTGGCGGCAGAAGCAGGAGGGCGTGACGCAGATCGCGTTCAAGGAGCGCGAAATGATTGTGATGCTCCAGATCCCGGCGCGTGACACCGTCAACAAGCTCGCAAACAATGTATTCGCGATCGTGAATATGGCGCGGCAGTCCGGCTTGCAGGCATGCTGCATGTCCTGCGGACGCGTTGACAGCTGGTCGCATTTTGTGCTTGACGGCGACGGCTGTACCCTTTGCGAGAGCTGCCGGATGAGCACGCAGGAGAGCATGGAGGAGGTTGCACGGACAAAGAGCGCGGAACCGGTCAATTATGCCGGCACATTGCTTGGCATCGTGCTTGGTGCGGCGGTGCTGTTCGGCGTCACGTTCCTCGTGCTGAAAGCAGGCTATGTGACCTATCTCACGGGCTTGCTCGGTGCATTTCTCACGCTGGTGTTTATGAAGAAATTTGGACATCGCATATCCTATGCGACTGCCGCGATCGGTGTGCTGGTCTGTCTGGTGGTGGCTGTGGCGACGCCTGCGTTTGAATTTGCAAGCGAAATAGCGAATCACTGTCAGGAGAATAAGCAGGAAGCCGAGAAATATGTTTCCTCCTATACAGAACTTCAGAATCTTCGCAGTGATCCTGAAGTGACAGCGGACGAATTGACGACGCTGAACACGCTGCTCAATCAGCACAAGAGCGACTACGATGCAGCGAAGATGATCGTGGATCACCAGACCACATGGGAATGCCTCAAGGACATGTCCACATTGCTCGATGTATCCACCTTTTCCAGTGTCAGGGGCGAGCTGATCAAGTGCATCCTCTGGGGCGTGCTCTCGATCATCATCGGCATGGCTGTCATCGTGCCGGGTATGCTGCGCGAAAGCTACGGCAAGCACAGTCTTGTGCGGCTCTCATAAACAATAAAACGCTCTGCGCGGATCACTCTGCGCAGAGCGTTGATTTTTGTGTTATGAGGCTTTCAGTTCCTTGCCGGGCTGCTGTTTTTCGCCGTAGATGAAATTGTTTGCGATGATGTTCCCCGCAAATGCAAAGAGCGTGCCGGAGATCATGCCGCCGAGGATATCCGTCGGATAATGCACATAGAGATACATCCGTGAAAACGCGATCAGGCATGCGAAGAGCAGCACCGGGATCCCGACGCGCTTTTTCCAGATACAAAGCGAAACTGCCACGGCAAATGCTGCCTGCGTATGCCCGGAGGGGAACGAATAATCCTTTGGTGCGGTGACCAGCAGTTCAACGGAGCTTTGCACATCGAAGGGGCGTATCCGCGCAAACAGCGGCTTCAGCAGCATATTTCCGACGCAGAGACAGAGGATCAGCGCAATTGCCGAGACCACGCCGTATCTGCGCGTGCGTTTGCAGATCAGCAGTCCAAGCGTGACGATGATCCAGAAAACGCCGCCGTCGCCGAACAGCGAAATGATCGGCATGATCCAATCCAAAAAAGTGCAGCGCAGTGTCTGCTGGATCCAGTCTAAAAATGTAAATTCCCAATTCATCGGCAAAAACCTCCCCAAAATCCAATTCATTATAGCATATGGGGGCGGCAATTGTCAAGCGGATTCAGAGCAGAATGTATGCGAGCGCGAGCAGCAGCTTTTTGTCGGCATCCTCCTGCCAGAGCAGAACGAGCAGAAAGAGCAGCAGGAGCGTTTCACGGTCGCCGCCGCGGATGCGCCCGAGCAGATCCTGCAGAAGTGCCTGCGGCGGATCCTGCGGCGCAACGTCTTCTTCGCGGCGGCTGCCGCTGTGTATCCACCACATCGGGTATCGTTCTGCCATGATCGCACCTCGGTTCCTTTGGAGCATATGTTTGCGCGTTCAGAGCAGTTCTCCGATCA